>CAYMSY010000135.1:0-7722 GCA_964393195.1 uncultured Alcaligenaceae bacterium
ACCGGTCGCGCCGGCTCGACGGGCGAAGCGATGTCGCTGGTGATGCAGGAAGAATTGCCGCTGCTGAAAGACATCGAAAAATTCAGCAAACAAAGCATCCCGCGCATCCGCATTGAGGATTTCAATCCGGCGTCGATTCCCGATCCGGTGTCGACGACTGCCGACGCACGCGATGCCGAATGGCAGGCACGTGGCGGGCGTCCGGCACCGCGTCGCTCGGCCAGCAAGCCGCCGGGCGCGCCGCGTGGCGGCCAGGGCCGCAGTGGCGGTGGCGGGCAGGGACGCGGCAGCTCGGGCACGGGTGCAGGCAGCGGTGGCGCCGGTGGCCAGCAACGTGCGCCCAGCAGCCCGCCACGCACCTACTCGACGACCGGTTCGCCCAGCGCGCGTCCGCGTTCAGGTGGCACGACGCGGCGGTAGGCGCGAGGTGTTCGCGGCTGTTTTTTGAGAATCAGCTTTTCATTAAAAGCCGCATTCAATATGGGCTCAGAGTGCATTTACGGCTAAAGTCAACTTTCGCCGTTATTTGCCTGTAGGCCCATTGAAATAAGCGATTCGGCGAAAAGCTGATAACGAAACTCAGGCCCGGACTACGTTGTCGAGGCCCGTACCTGAAACACATTGCCTTCCGGGTCGTGCCCGTCGCAGACGCGGAATGTGCCGAGCTGCCATTCCCGATCCGGCGGATTCAACTCTCCGCCAAGCTGCGCTGCAATTGCCCGCGCGTCGGCGATGCTGGCGACCGGAAAAACCAGCTTGATCGCCGCGTCCTCGCGTCGCGCCGGCGGGATGCTGATTTCGAAGGTCGCCGCGATGTGTGGCGGGATGCCGTGCACGACCAGCTCGAACGCGCCGGCGCCGAGTCGCGCCCAGGTCTCCCCTGATTCGGTTACCGCCAGCCCCGCGACCGCGGCATAAAACGCGCTGAGACGAGCCACATCCTTGACGAAGAGCACGGCGCCGAATTTGTCCATCGTGAGGGCCTGCGGTTGATACAGGCGGATTTTCACCGAAATCGGCGGCGTTGCGGAGCTTGAGGCTGCTGCTGCCGTTGTCCGGGAGATGACAGCGAAGCAAACCCGGCCTGCAAGCCGCGCTGTTAAGCTAGCGACGCCGTGACTCATCGCCGGGGAGCAGACAACGCATGGAGCCCGCCACGTCCCAGCAGAACCGGGCGACCGGCATCGGTTTTTACTTCGCGTCGCTGCAGCTCTTCCTGACGCTGACCTGGACGGTCTACGTGATCTTCCTGCCGAAGCTCGCCGCGAACTTCGGACTCCGCCCGCCGGCAGTTGTCCTGATTCTCATGCTCGAGCAGGTGATCTTCTCGGTCATTGAATGGCTCATGGGCCGCATGTCGGACCGCTGGTCGCGCTCGCTCGGCAAGCTGTCGCGCATTGTCGCGGTGACCACCGCCGTTTCCTGCTTCGCCTTTCTGGCGCTGCCGTTTGTCGCCTCGACTGGCAGTGAGGCGCTGTTCCTGGCGGCCACTGTCCTGTGGTCGGCCAGTTCATCGGTGCTGCGGGCGCCGCCGATGGCCTTGCTCGGCAAGTACACGCCCCGCGACGCAGTGCCGTGGCTCGCGTCGCTCTCGATGTTCGGGCTCGGCGTCGCCGGCGCGCTCGCGCCCTACCTCACGGTCGCACTGCGCGAGACCGATCCGCGGTTGCCGTTTGCGCTGGCGAGCGTCGCCCTGCTGGTGGTCACGCTGAGCCTGGGTTGGGCGGAACGCCGGCTCGTCGACAATGCGGCGCAGACGGCCTCCCCGCCCGCGTCACCAACACTTTCGCCCACAGGCGCCCGCGTCCCGCTCGCGCTGTTTCTGCTCGCCATCGCACTGCTCGGCCTCGGCTTCCAGATTCACTTTTCGCTGAACACCGCGCCGATGTTCCTCAAATTTGCGCAGCCGCCCGAGCTTGAACACCTGATGCCGGTCTTCTGGATTGGTTTCAACCTGCTCATGCTGCCCGGCACCGCATTGACCAAACGCTATGGCGGGCTCCCGGTCATGGCGGCGGGTGGCGTGGTGGGCGCACTGGCCGCATTCGCCGCGCTGCATGCCGGCAGCCTGACGGCGCTCAGCACCGCGCAATTCATCGCGGGCGGCGCATGGGGCTGCGTGATGATGAGCGCAGTCACCGCCGCGCTGGCGCTCGGCCAGGCGGGCGCGCAGGCGGAAGGCGAAACCGCCCAAAGCGGTCGCGAAGGCAGTGTCACAGGTGCCCTGTTCTCATTGCTCGCCATCGCCACCTTTGCCCGCATGATGATCGTCTGGACCGAACTTAACAAGGACCCGGGTTTTGCCGCCGTTCAGCTGTGGTTGCCGGTTGCAGCGTGGACGCTGGCGGCGGTGTTGCTTGTAGTGATCGCAGTACAGCGAGGCGAGGGCGGGGCGTTGCGACGGGTTTGATACCGCGACCTGAGCGCTGCGGGAGAATACTTGCCCTATCAGCTTTTTTGTGAAGGCCAGCTTACAAAGGGCACAGAAGCAATTTACGATAAAAGTCGACTTTTGCAATAATAGCGCGCTGAGCCCTTATTGAATGGGTGTTTTACGAAAAAGCTGCTGGTGGTTTGCGGACCATTTTGCGGCGGCAGACATGCGCTACTGGCCGCGACTAGCCCGCCCCCACAAAGCCTTTCACCCGTCCCACCGTGCTCACCGACCCGCACATCTGCGCCACGTACTGCAGCGCCATGCGGTGCTCGGGCTCGCTGTAGTCGCCCAGCGCGTCCGCGACCATCGTCATCTGGAAGTTGCGCATATAGCCGTCAATGCAAGTCACCATCACGCCGTGATGCGCGAACACGCCGCAAACGATGACCTGATCGCGGTTCATCTTGCGCAGTGTGGGTTCAAGCTCGGTGTCGAAGAACGCGCTGTGGCGTGGCTTGTGAATCACGTATTCGTCCGCGCGTGGCGCAAGGTCATTGATGACTTCACAATCCTCTTCGCGGACGTGCGCGGCGTTCAGGCCATCTCCCCAGACCGTGAGCCCCAGGCCGCGTTCGAAGCGTGACTTGGCGCGTTCACCACGACAGAAAAACACCGGCAGCCGGGCGTTGCGAAACGTATTCACGAGCGACGAAACGTTCGCCACCAGCGGCGCACGATCCACATACAAATCGACCCAGTAGTTCTGCATGTCGTGCACCAGCAGCACGACGCGATCCGTGCTCAGATTCCATTGGATCTTGTTGTAGGCGAGGCATTCTTCGCCGGGCAATGTGTACGGCTGGATCGGGTTGCGCGCGAGGGTGCGTTGGGAATTTATGGTGGATGGCGTAGTCATATCGGCTCCTGAATCACTGCACACATTACACAAATCAGGGCTTTCACCCGCACAGGTTCCCGGCCGGTGACAGGTTTACGGCCCGGGTTTGGGGGCAAAAACCAACTTTGAGGCTAAGCTCAGGACCATGAATCAATCAAACGCTCAATCCCTTGTCGGCCGCGTCGCGCTGATTACCGGTGCCAACACCGGCATCGGCCTCGTCACCGCACGCGAACTCGCGGCACGCGGCGCGCATGTGTTCATCGCCTGTCGTTCCCTCGAAAAAGGCCAGGCCGCCGTCGATGACATCCGCAAGACAACCGGCAACGAAAAGGTGGAATTGCTGGCGCTTGATCTCGGTGACTTTGATTCGATCCGGAGCTGTGCAAAGACATTTCTCGCGCGGGACCTTCCGCTGCATCTGCTGATCAACAACGCGGGCCTTGCGGGCACCAAAGGCGTGACGAAGTCGGGATTTGAGATGGCGTTTGGTACCAATCACGTCGGTCCGTTTCTGCTGACGCAACTGTTGCTGGATCGCATCAAACAATCCGCGCCGGCGCGCATCGTGACCGTTGCCAGCCGTGCACATATCCGGGTGTCAGGCATCCGTTGGGACGACGTGCGACAGCCGACCAAAGGCAAGGCGGGCCTGCCGGAATATGGCGCATCGAAACTCGCGAACGTGCTGTTCAGCGCCGAACTTGGGCGGCGCCTCGCGGGTACCGGCGTGACGACCTATGCGCTGCATCCGGGCGTGGTCGCCACCGACGTCTGGCGTGAGGTGCCGGCGCTGATTCGTCCTCTCATCAAGCTGATGATGATTTCAACGGAAGAGGGGGCAGCGACCACGATCTATTGTGCGACTTCGCCCGAGGTCAGCGACCAGACCGGGCTCTACTATGACAAATGCCAGGTCAAGGCGGCGAGCACGGTCGGACAGGATGCGGCGCTGGCTGCGGATCTTTGGCGGCGCAGCGAGGAATGGGTGCGCTGAGCCCTTTTTTTCATTGTGGCCGGTTCGCTACTGGTCGCATACGGCCGCAGTTCGTCGCAGCACAGGTTGCAGTCGGGTAATCCACGGCACAATAGTTTCATCTGCTGACTTTCGCGTGTTGCTAGCGCACCGGACATGAAACTGATCACCAAAGGCCGCGTCATCGGCGCAATCGTCCTCCTCGGCCTTGGCGGCCTGCTTTGGGGCGGCTACGCACTACAGATGAAAATCGGTGCACCCGACGACAAGCCGCGCTACAAGACGGCCGACGTTGATCGTGGCTCGATTGTGCAGTTTGTCACCGCAACCGGAACACTGAACCCGGTCGGGCTCGTCAACGTCGGTACGCAGGTTTCCGGCACGGTCAGCGAAGTCAACGTCGACTTCAATGACCGCGTGAAACAGGGGCAGGTGCTGCTCAAGATTGACCCGACGCTGCTTCAGGCCGTGATCAAGCAGAACGCTGCGTCGCTCAATGCGGCCCGTGCCGGCCTGACGCTGGCCGAAAGCAACTACAACCGCAATACCAAGCTCGTGGATCAGGGCTTTATTTCTGCTACTGCACTCGAACAGCTCAAGCAGGCGCTCGACGCGGCACGGGCTCAAGTGCAGGTCAATGAGGCGTTGCTTGAGCGCGCGCGCGCCGACATGGCCAACAGCATCATCCGCTCCCCGATTGACGGCGTCATCATCAAGCGTACAGCCGATCTCGGGCAAACCGTTGCGGCAAGCTTCCAGACGCCGAACCTGTTTGTGATCGCGCGTGACCTCAAGAAAATGCAGATCGACACCAATGTCTCCGAGGCTGATGTGGGTTTACTGAAAGACGGCCAGCCGGTGCGCTTCGTGGTCGACGCGTTCCCGGAGCGTGACTTTGAGGGGAAGGTAAGGCAGTTTCGGCTTGCCGCGAATGTGACGCAAAACGTGGTTACGTACAACGTCGTGATCGATGTCGACAACCCGGACGAAGTACTCAAACCGGGGCTGACGGCTCAGGTGCGCATCATCACGGCAAACCGCCCAAGTGCGTTGCGCGTGCCGACGGCTGCATTGCGTTATCGCCCCAGCGACTTTGAAGTCGCGATGGACTCCATGAAAAAGAAGATGCTGGGCGCAAAGGACAGCAAGGAATCGAAGGACGGCAAGGACGATAAAACGGCTGACGCGAAGAAGGAAGAAAAGACTGCAAGCGACGACGGCACCGACGAGCTTGGCCTGCGCACGAAGAGCGGCGAACGGCTTTATCGCATTTACAAAGTTGTCGAAGCAAAGACTCCGGGACAACCGGCGCAGGCTGAGCCCGTCGACGTCGTGATCGGCGTATCCAACAGCAAGTACACCGAGATCGTGAAAGGCCCGCTGCAGGCGGGCGACAAGGTCGTTGTGCGCTCGCTGCTTGCCGATCCGACCAAGCAATAGCGCCTGCCAGCACCGCGAGAGACATTCCGTCATGACCGAACTGTCATCCAACAGCACGCTGGTGAAGCTTGTCGACGTGCGCAAGAGTTATTTTTCAAATCGCGTCGAGACACCGGTTTTGCACGGTATCAACTTTGACATGCAGCGCGGTGATTTTGTCGCCATCATGGGCCAATCAGGCTCCGGCAAATCGACGCTCATGAACATTCTGGGTTGCCTTGATACACCGACATCGGGCCAATACGCGCTGGCCGGACAGGATGTAAATGCGTTGTCGCGTGCCGAGCTGGCAGGGCTGCGCAATCGGACGATTGGCTTTGTGTTCCAGAGCTTCAACTTGCTCAAGCGCATGAGCGTGCTCGACAACGTCGCATTGCCGTTGTTGTACGCGCGGGTTGCACGTTCTGTCGCGCGGCAACGTGCGATGGTGCAGCTGGAAAAGGTTGGACTAGCAGACCTGGCAAAGCGTCAGCCCAATCAACTCTCGGGCGGACAACAGCAGCGTGTCGCGATCGCGCGTGCGCTCGTAGCCGATCCGCCGCTGATACTGGCCGACGAGCCGACGGGCAATCTGGACACGCGCACCAGCAGCGACATCATGGCCGTTCTGACCGAGCTGAACGCAGTACAAAAGCAGAGCATCATTCTGGTGACGCATGAGCCCGATATTGCGGCTTTCGCCAAGCGTCTGGTGAGACTCAAGGACGGTCTTGTGCTCTATGACGGACCAGCACGGGAGGGACTGCGCCAGTTGCAGGACGAACAGCATGACGAGTTGCCGACCACTTCCGCCACCGGAGCAGGCGCATGAAATTTACGCAGATCTGGGCCGAGTCGCTGCGTGCAATGCTCGCCAATCCGATGCGAACGATGCTCACCATGCTTGGCATCATTATCGGTATTGCCAGCGTGGTTTTGATGCTGGCGGTAGGCGATGGCATCAAGGCGTTCATCAATAAGCAACTTGCAGTGCTCGGAAGCAATCTCGTTTTGGTCCAGGCGGACTCGAGAAAAGCAGTGGGTGCGAGGCTCAAGACCGGAACAGTACAGACGCTCACACTGGAAGACGCTGAGGCGATCAACCGACTGCCGAGCGTGAACGGCGCCGCGCCGATGCTGACGACGTTCTCGCAAATATCGTTTGCCAATGACAACAGTAACAACCAGGTGCAGGGCACGACGCCAGTCGCATTCCGCATCCGTAATCTGCGTCTTGCCAAAGGCATTCCGCTGAGCGACGTTGACATCACCAGCGCCGCGCGGGTTGCGGTCCTTGGCAAAAAAGTAGCGGAACAACTCTTCTACAAGACGGATCCAATCGGCCAGACGATTCGTATCGACAACCAGAGCTTTCAGGTAATCGGTGTGCTCGACAATGAGGGGCAGAGCTTTGACGTAGGAGACATCGGCGAGGTGGTCATGGTGCCGATCTCGACGGCACGGGTGACACTGATTCGTACGCCAACGGCGCGTTCGGTTCAGTACATCGTTGCGCAGTCGAAGACGACCGAGGGTCTCAACGATATGGTTGCTGACGTCACCGATCTGGTTCGGGATCGCCATCGCATCCGCGCAGAGGAGCCTGATGATTTTCGCGTAGTGAATTTCGGCGAATTCGCCAAGTCCGGAGAAGCAATTGCCACCGGTCTCTCCATCGCTCTGGGCTTCATTGGCGCAGTGTCGCTCGTCGTCGGTGGCATCGGGATCATGAACATAATGCTGGTGAGCGTGACCGAGCGCACGCGTGAAATCGGTATCCGCATGGCCATTGGCGCCAGACCGTCAGATGTGCTCTGGCAATTCCTGATTGAAGCTGTCGCTATTTGTCTCGTTAGCGGTGTGATCGGCGTGGCGCTATCATCGGCGTTGGCGGCGGCGGTTTCTTCAACCGGCAAGTTTGACATGACTATCGGCCTCAAGGCCGTCGTCATCGCCACGGTATTCAGTTGTGCTGTCGGCGTGTTCTTTGGTTTCTATCCGGCACGCAGGGCGTCAAAGTTGCAGCCGGTGGAATGCCTGCGGTATGAGTAG
>CAYMSY010000136.1:0-7722 GCA_964393195.1 uncultured Alcaligenaceae bacterium
GCATCAAGTTTTCGGCGGGTGATGCCGTGGTCTATCCGGGAACGACATTGCACCGGGTGTTGCCGGTCACGCGTGGCTATCGCCTGGCCTGTTTCTTCTGGATCGAGAGCATGGTGCGCGACACCGAGAAACGCCGACTGCTGTTCGATCTCGACGCCACCATCATGCGGATGCGAAACGAAAGTGGCGACAACGCCTCCACCATCGCACTGACCGGGACTTATCACAACCTGCTCCGCATGTGGGCGGATACCTGACCTGCCCCGGAATACGCATAGCTTCCGCCATGTCTGCCTTTGAAGAACCGCCCGAGCCGCT
Organism: uncultured Alcaligenaceae bacterium; assembly: GCA_964393195.1. Taxonomy (GTDB): domain Bacteria; phylum Pseudomonadota; class Gammaproteobacteria; order Burkholderiales; family Casimicrobiaceae; genus Casimicrobium. Next base: position 319 of record CAYMSY010000136.1, read on the forward strand.
CATCAATCGAACGTTCATTGTGACGGTCGCGGTGGTGGTATTTCACGTCGTCGCGCTCTGGTTGTTGCAAACGGGTCTGTTGCGCCGCACTGTTGAAATGATCGTGCCGGCGCAGGTCCTGGCCGAATTCATCGAACCACCGCAGCCGAGGGACGAGCCGCCACCTCCTCCCCCGCCCGAGCCGAGGCCGCAACTGAAACCACCGGTCATCGCGCCGGCACCGCAACCCGTTGCCATGGCTGACCGCGCGCCAGCACCAAATGCTCCTGTCGGCACGATCGAACCACCAGCTCCCTTGCCACCGGTTACGGCGGTGGTCGCGCCGGCACCGCCCGCTCCGGTTGCCACGCCGTCGGCGCCCCCGGCGCCTCCGCGTATCGAATTACCGTCGAGCGATGCTGATTACCTGCAAAACCCGAAGCCGCCCTATCCGCCCGTCAGCAAGCGTCTCAATGAGCAGGGCACGGTCATCATGCGGGTGCTGATCGATGTCGACGGCCTGCCGCAAAAGGCCGAGCTTCGCAAATCAAGCGGCTTTGACCGCCTTGACCAGTCCGCCGCTGCCACCGTCATGAAGTGGCGCTACGTCCCCGGCAGGCGGGCCGGCGTCGCCGAGGCGATGTGGTTCAACGGCCCCATCAATTTTGTTCTGGAATAAATAGGACCGTCAGTCATGGAATCGCAATCTGGCCTCGTCAACATGTGGAATCAGGGTGACCTCGTCACCCGCGCGGTCGCGCTCTTCCTGCTCGCAATGTCGCTGGCGTCGTGGATCGTGATCATCGGCAAAGCGCTGGCCACCTCGCGCTACAAGAAGCTCACGCGGAACACCAATGCCTTCTGGCATTCGGAAGACTTTGCGTCCGGTGTCGAAGCGCTCGGACCGCATAGCGACAATCCGCTGCGGCAGCTCGTGCTAGAAGGCCGGGAAGCGACCGCGCCCCACCGAAACACAAAGCCGCAACTGCATGACACGCTGGACCTGTCCGATTGGGTGACGCGCTGCCTGAAAAATACGCTGGACGAGTTCACCGCGAAGCTGCAATCGGGCCTGGCCATCCTGGCATCAGTCGGTTCCACCGCGCCCTTCGTGGGGCTGTTTGGTACCGTCTGGGGCATTTATCACGCGCTGCTGTCGATCGGCACCAGCGGTCAAGCGACGATTGACAAGGTCGCCGGCCCGATCGGTGAAGCGCTGATCATGACCGCGCTCGGCCTCGCGGTCGCCATTCCTGCGGTGCTCGGTTACAACGCCCTCGTGCGTGGCAACAAGGCAATCCTGTCACGACTCAACAGCTTCGCACATGATCTGCATGCACACTTCGTGACCGGTGCCCGCGTGCAAGCGCCACGCGGCGAGACGCAGGCGACGGTTCTTGCCATGAACAAGGCCTGAGGGTCGGATCATGGCATTCGGAACACAAGACGACATTGATGACGTGATGAACGAGATCAACATGACGCCGCTGGTCGACGTCATGCTGGTGCTCCTGATCATCTTCATCATCACGGTACCGGTGATGAAACACGCGGTGAACATTGACCTGCCGCGTGCAACCAGCCAGCCGCAGGACACCAGACCGGAAACGATCCGGCTGACGGTCGATAGCCAGGGTGCGTATTACTGGAACGAGCAACGCGTCGAGGACGCCGCGCTACCGGGCCTGCTGCGCGAAGGCGCCGCCCGCAAGCCACAGCCCGAGCTGCACATTCGCGGCGACAAGGCCGTGCGCTATGAGCGCGTGGCCGAAGCGATGGCCGCGGCGCAACAGGCAGGGATCAGGAAGATCGGGTTCATTACCGAACCGAAACGCTGAATTGCCGGTTGGGCGTGCGTTCGGCCAGACGGTTGGGCGCCGCACGGATACTTTCCAGCCATCAGCTTTTCCGTCAAAGCGCCTCAGCAAAGGGCTCACACGTGAAAAATGCTAGAAGTCGACTTGTAGCGATTCACCACCCTAAGCCCTACGCGTGCTGGCTTCTGTCAAAAAGCTGTATGACTTTTCAGGCTCACATCGAGGCCTGTTGACCGAACCGGTCGCGATGCACAACGAATTGCTGGCGCGACGGCTGAATCGGCAGCCGATCGCGCCGGGACGATTCAGATCAGGTGCAGTTGACGCTGGCGACCGCCACCTTGCCGGCGGCGTCGAGCACCAGAATGCTTGCACTCTGGCCTTTCAGCAGTTTCCACTTGCCGTCGGAGACAAACGACATGTCGATATTGGTATTGCCGGACAGCAGCGTGGCAATTTGCGGGATCGATGATGAGGCCTTGTACGGACCGGTGCCGCCGGCGACGGTGTAGCGCGCCGTGCTCGAGGTGCAATACGCACTGACCGGGTCAGCAACGAGCGACAGCACGGGCGGCGAAATGGCAAGGTCCGCCGTCGCTGTGCCTCGGGCCACCGAACCCGGAGCGATGGTGTAAGTCGCAGTCGTTGTGGCCCCCACCGAATCCGTCACCGTCACGATATTGCTCGACGTGGCGCACGAGGTCGTGCCGACGCTGTCCACCGTGAAACGCGCGCCTGCCCGCGGTAACGTAATGCCGGCGCCAGCCGCTGCCGGCGTCGTGCCGTCGCTCAACACCAGCGCGCTGCCCGAGGCCAGCGTCACGGCATACGGCGGCTTGCCGCCCTGAACACCATAGTCCCGGCGCACCGAAGGACATTCACTTGTGTAGTAGCCGACCAGTCCGCCGGTCGTGGGAATGACGCTCAGCGCGGTGAGATTGTCGGCATGCTTGAGTACGTTGATCCAGGAATCAACCCGGTGCGTGCTGATGGTGTCGGTGGCGCGCAGGAAGGCAGCCTCCGACGTCGCTTCAACATCGGTGCGCAGCGCGACCGTGGCGACCCCATTGGCATCGGTATTGACCGTGGCGATCCGCGAGAAGACCGAACTGTTTGCCGTAATGCCGAACGTCGCCCCAAAGGTCAGCGCCTCGAACCGTACCGGGCGATTCGCGATGGCGACGCCATTCGCATCCTTCAGCGTGACCGAAGCCGTGCCGTTCTCGGACGAGCACAGCGTTGCCACTGCCACGGAGGTATTGCCTTCGCCAGCACACAACGACGCGGCAGCCGGCGTCACCTTGATCACACCTGCGGGAATCGTGGCCGGCGTCACGGTAACCACAACAGCGGAGGTCGCACCCGCGCTGTCAGTGACGGTCAGCGTGACCGGTGCGGCGACATTGACGTTCTTTGGCGTAAACGTAAACGACGCTCCGACCACCTGTTGCGTCACGTTGATCAGCGAGGTATCGCTTGACCGAACCGTGAATGGCCCGACGCCGCCGGTAATGCCAACCGTATTGGGCGTATCACCAAACGCCGCGAACGCTGCGGGACTGGCAACCAGAGCGCCATTCGCGGGCGTGGGTGTCGACGAGCTGGAGCCGCCACCGCAACCAACAAGCACGAGAGAGATACCGGCGGCAGCGGCGGCGAGTGTGCGCAGCCCCAAAGAACGTTGTTTAGTGCGTGTCAGTGCCATTGCAGTGTCATTACTTTCGACAAACCAAGTGTGAGAGTGTATCTTGTCCCGTCAGCCCCTAAAGCCGCTGCGGGCGCAGCTTGTGCAGCCGTTCAATGGCGGCATCCAGCGTTTCGTCGCGCTTGGCGAAACAGAAGCGGATGATCTTCTGTTCTGCCGGTGCCGAATAAAACGCGGACACCGGAATCGGCGTGACACCGATTTCACGGGTCAGCCATTCACAGCATGCACGTTCGTCGAGATCGCGTATTTCCGGGACATCGGCATAGCTTGCACACTGGAAATAGCTGCCTTCGCACGGCAACACACGAAGTCCCGTACCGTGCAAGCCGCCGGCAAACCGGTCGCGCTTGGCCTGATAGAAAGCGGGCAGATCGACATAGGGCGAAGGATTGCCAAGGTATTCGGCAATGCCGTATTGCATGGCGCTGTTGGCAGTAAACACCGTGTACTGGTGCACCTTGCGGAATTCCACGGTGAGTGGCGCCGGGGCACACACGGTGCCGATCTTCCAGCCGGTGACATGAAAGGTCTTGCCAAACGAGGAGATGACAAACGCCCGCTCGCGGATAGCGGGCAGCAAAGCCGCACTCTGATGCGGCTCACCGTCAAAAACCATGTGCTCGTACACTTCGTCCGAGATAACCCAGATGTCCCGCCCGGCAAGGATTTCCGCCAGCGTTTGCCAATGCCCGGCACTCCAGACCCTGCCGCTCGGGTTGTGCGGGCTGTTAACGATGATGGCCCGAGTACGCGGGCCAATGGCCGACGCAATGCGGTCAAAATCCGGAGCAAACGATTCCGCTTGCAAACGAACGGGGACGGCAATACCGCCCGCCAGCTCAATGTTCGGAACATAGCTGTCGTAGCACGGCTCCAGCACGATCACCTCGTCACCGGGCCGAACGACCGCGAGAATGGTCGACAGGATGCCCTGCGTGGCGCCAGCGGTGATGGTCACCTCGGAGGCTGCGTCGTACCGCACCCCGTGCAGCGCTTCAATCTTCGCAGCCACCCGCTCGCGCAGCTGCGGCACACCAGTCATCAGTGGATACTGATTGTGTCCCTGCTTCATTGCTGCAGTGACGGCATCCACCAGACGCGGGTCGCAGTCAAAATCAGGAAATCCCTGACCGAGATTGATGGCGCCATGCTTGGCGGCGAGGGCCGACATCACCGAGAACACGGTGGTTCCAACCCGGGGGAGTTTGCTTTGCAGTATCGGAGCAGTCATCGACGGTACCGTGCGCTGCGGCACGGAAGCAAAATGTAGGAAGGGTCGGGTATAGTAGCGGCAACAAAGCCAACGCCAAGCGCCTTCATTGGACGTCCTCCTACTCCTCGGGCTCATTCTGCTGAATGGCCTCTTCGCCATGAGCGAAATCGCTCTGGTTTCCGCCAAGAAAATTCGCCTCGAACAGGCCGCCGCACAGGGTGACAAAGGTGCGCAGGCGGCACTTGCGCTGGGCGCGGAACCGACTCGCCTGTTGTCCACCGTACAGACAGGCATCACGCTGGTGACGCTCGCAATGGGTGCGTTCGGCGAAAGTGCTTTTACTGAACGGCTGGAACACTGGCTCAATCAATGGCCGTGGGCCGTGGCCTACAGCAAGCAGGCGTCGACCGTGATTGTCGTCGCGGTCATCGGTATCGTATCGTTGATCTTCGGCGAACTGGTTCCCAAACGCATCGGCCTGTTGTACCCAGAAACGCTCGCGCGCTGGAGCGCACGCCCGATGCAATGGCTGGCGCGGGCTGCGATGCCGCTGGTACGCATGCTGGCTGCGACTACAGACGCACTGGTGAAGCCCTTCGGTCGCAACAAAGGCGACGACCCGCCGGTCACCGAGGAAGAGATCAAGGGACTGATGCGGCAGGGCGCCAGCGCCGGCGTATTTGAGGCGGGCGAATCGCACATCGTGTCGCGCGTGTTCAATCTCGACGATTACACCGTCGACCGCATCATGACACCGCGCGCGGACATGGTGGTCATTGATACGGAAGCCGATGCCGCCGTGACGCTTGAATTGCTCAAACAGAGCGATTACACGCGCTACCCGGTCGTCAAGGATGATGTGTCCAATGTGATTGGCGTGATCGACTCCGGCGATCTGCTGGCGCACTATCTCAAGAGCGGCAAGCTGATGCCGGACCGGGTGCGCAAGGACGCCGTCTTTGTCCCGGAAACCGTGACCGTTCTCGAAGTGCTGGAAACGTTCAAGCGGACGCATGAATCGCTCGCCTTCGTCGTTGATGAACATGGCGAGGTGCTTGGCCTGATCACACTGACCGACGTGCTCGAAGCCATCGTCGGGGACCTCGGTGACGAGGATGAACCCGCCAACTCGGATGCCGTCAAGCGGACTGACGGCTCCTGGATTGTCGATGGCGCCATGTCACTGGAACGGTTCCGCGAGCTCTTCCATGAGGCCCCGGCGTTCGCGGGCGAAGCCAGCGGCGACTACCGGACGCTGGGCGGCTTTGTGATGGCCGAGCTGGGTCGCATCGCTGCCGTCGCCGACGTCGCAGTGCATGCCGGCTATCGGCTCGAAGTGATTGATATGGACGGCAAACGCATCGACAAGCTGCTGGTCAATCCGCCGCGCGACGATACCGGCGTTTAGCAAACGCCATGCTGTCGACCCTTCAAGTCATCCTGCCTGCGGCGGTCATCGTCGTGGCGGGATACGTCGCCGGCAAACGCGTGCTCGATGCTTCCGGTATCCGGGCACTTTCGGATCTGGTGTTTTTCCTGTTTCTGCCCTGCCTGCTGTTCCGCTCGATGGCCAGCGCAAGCTTCGGCGGCACGGATGTGGCTGTGCTGACGGCCTATTTTGGTGCTTCGCTGCTGTGGTTCTTCATCGTCGCCGTGTTCAGCCGCAATCAGGGCGGACAGACCACACCGGGAGCCATCGTGCTGGGGTTGGGCGCGGTTTTTTCCAACACGGTTCAGCTGGGCATTCCGATCCAGAAACTGGCGTTCGGCGAAGCCGGCCTCAAGCTTCATCTGTCAATCATCGCCATGCATTCTCTGGTGCTGCTGACGGTGGCCACCATCTGGCTTGAAATCTGGAAAACACGGCAATCACCGACCGAGCAGGGCATCGCGCAGAACCTTGTGCAGGTGGTGAAGGCCTCCGTGCTGCATCCGGTCATCCTGCCCATCATTGCGGGTTTGCTGTGGAGCTTCTTCGGCCTTCCGCTGCCGGACTGGGCGGACCAGCCGCTTGGCTTCCTTGCTTCTGCGGCAGGACCGATCATGCTCGTGCTTATGGGCGCGCAGCTTTCGACGATGCGTCTCGCCGAGCATTTGCGCGGCGCAGTCGCGCTGGCCGTGGCCAAGAATTGCATGCATCCGCTGATCGTGGCGGCCGCCTGCTGGGCGTTTGGCCTGCCGGCCGCCGCGAGCGCCGTGGCAATTACCTGCGCCGCGCTGCCGATGGGCAACAACGTGTTCCTGTTTGCGCAGCGTTATCAGACCAACGAGAGCGCGATCACTGCGGCGACGGCAATCTCCAGCCTGATCGCCATCGTGAGCCTCAGTGTGGCGCTTGCGGTGGTGCCCAAACCCTGAGGCCGAGGCGGTGAAGCCCCTGCTGACGCTGCCGCCCGAGTTGCTCGCGCTGGGCGATTTAGCGTTCATTGATGTCGAAACGACCGGCGCAAAACCGCTTGAAGACCGGGTCACCGAAGTTGCCATCATCCGCTTTCGCAGCAATGGCGAGGTCGAGCGCTGGCAGTCGCTGGTCAATCCCGGCGTGCCGATTCCGGCTGAAATTCAGGCGCTCACGGGCATCACGAATGCGATGGTACGCGATGCACCGGGCTATTTCGGGGTACGCGACGACATCCGGCGCATGCTGGAAGGTGCCGTGTTTGTCGCTCACAATGCGCGCTTCGACT
>CAYMSY010000137.1:0-7672 GCA_964393195.1 uncultured Alcaligenaceae bacterium
CGACTTAAGCGCTTTTAATGCTGCTAGCCCTTTGTGAAAGCACATTTCACGAAAAAGCTAATGGCAAAAAATCAATGTCGCCGGTCGAGCAAAAGCACGGCTGCGCCGGACGCCACGAACAATCCTGCGCTGCCGCGATTGACGCCGCGCATGTACGCCGGATGCGCTGCGAGCCAGCGGCTGACACCGCCCGCCGCCGCGCCAAGTGCGCCGTAGGCGATGATGGTCAGCACCGAGAAGATGGCGCCGAGCAGCAGCATCTGCACCAGCGGGCTGGATGAGCCCTCGCCAGCGCGCACGAACTGCGGCACGAAGGCGAGCACGAAGAGCGCGACTTTCGGGTTCAGCAAATTGCTCAGCACGCCGCGCATGAAGATCACGCTGAACGGCGCCGGTTTTGATGCGATGAAGGCCGTGGCCGAGGTGCTGCGCCATTGCTGCACGCCGAGATAAATCAGATAGGCGCCACCGATCAGTTTCATCACCCAAAACGCGGTCTGGCTTGCGGTGAGCAGGGCGCTCACGCCCAAGGCCGCGAGCAGCGAATGGCCCATGATGCCGGTGCCGGCGCCGAGCGCGTGGGCAAAGCCGGCCGCCCGTCCCTGCGTGAGCCCGCGCGAGAGCGAAAGCAGCATGTCCGGTCCCGGAATCGCAATGATGATGGCAACCGCCGGGAGGTAGAGGAGGGTCTGGTCAAGGCTCAGCATCGGGACAGTTTAGCAAGGGCCGCCCGAGCCTTCTCATGACGTGACACCCGCAGGCGGTGTGTCTTAAACCAGCACGTGGCGCGTCATCACGTCGAACGGTGTTTTCGGTTCGCCGCGCACGCTCACCGTGTCAAAGTAGTCATTCCAGCCGTTTTCGGCGAGCACGGACAGGTAGGCATCGCCCATATCGGGGCTCGGAAAGCGCCAGACGCAGAAATACTGCCATTGCGCGGCGGACGGCGAGTGATTGTTTTCCCCCCAGGCGATGGATTCCGCCTTGTTGCCAAGGCGAAGCCGCGTGAGCGCCGTGACCTTGCTCAGATAAGCGGTGCGGGCGGGCTGTGACAGTTCAAGCCATTTGCCGGTCGGTTTCCACATGCCGATGAAAACTTGCATTGGTGGGTCCAGTCTGCAGAAAAACGGTTACGGCTTGACGCCGGAAAAGAAGGCGCGAACCATGTAGCGGACGATTTCCTCGCCGGAATAACTGTTGCCGCGCTGCATGTAGTCGAGCGTCGGATCGCACGATCGGGCGTAAATCGCGGTGACGATGTAGTCGGTCGGCAACTCGGCGGACAGCGCGCCTTCGGCCTTGGCCTGATCTACCAGCAAGGACAGCGCGGCATTCAGCGTAAACAGTGCCGCGAGATATTCCTCGTCGGTCATCAGTCCCTGTTCAAGGGCGCCATTGGTCGAAGGCAGGTGCGGAATGCTCCCCTTGAGCCGCTCCTGCAGCACCCATTCGAGCATTTGCCGCAGCTTTTCGCCTGCGGGCAGATCGCCGGGCAAGCCTTGCAGGCGTGTAATCGTGCGCTCAAACAGGCGCGTCATGGTGCGCGCAGCCAGCTTTTCCTTGGACGGGAAGTGCTTGTACAGGCTGGCCTTGGCGATGCCGACCTCGGCCGCGACCACGTCCATCGTCATTTCCTCGTAACCGAGCTTGCCCAGCAGCTGATGGGCGGCGTCAAGGATGGCCTCTTCGCGCAATTCGAGCTGACGCAATCGATAAGGGGTTGCCAAAATTGAACTTTCTGGTCAGAATTTGAACTAATGAGTTCACATTACGACCAAACAGGTTGTTTGCGACGATAAAGTCTAACTCAGACCGATCGTTTTTTCAGACGTCCTAACCCTAACGGAGTTCAAACATGTTTACAAAGTCTCTCAAGTTCGCAATCGCCGGCGTGAGCCTCGGCCTGATGTCCACGGCGGCCAGCGCCGCCGGAACCATCGTCGAGGTGGCAGCGGGCAACGGCAGCTTCAATACGCTGGTCGCCGCCGTCAAGGCAGCGGGCCTTGCCGACACCCTCTCAGGCAAGGGACCTTTCACGGTATTCGCGCCGACCGACGCCGCGTTCGCCAAGCTGCCGCCGGGAACGGTGGATGCGCTGCTCAAGGATGTGCCGAAGCTCAAAGCCATCCTGACCTATCACGTGGTCGCGGGCAATGTCATGGCCAAGGACGTGAAGACCGGCATGGTCAAGACCGTCAACGGTCAGTCGCTGAACGTCGTGGCCAATGCTTCGGGGGTGACGGTTGACGGCGCCAAAGTGACCGCGACCGACGTCGCTGCCTCGAACGGCGTGATCCACGTGATCGACACCGTCGTCCTGCCGAAGTAACACGCCATCCGCCGGTCAAACCCTCTCTGCCGAGGGTTTGACCGTTGCAAAGAGCCAACCCAACGTCGCCTAGGAGTTCCCATGAAGCTGATTCGCTATTTGCTGGCCGCCGGCGTGATGTCACTGCTCGCTGCCTGTGGTTCCGATGACCACACTACGGAAGCCCCACAACCGAAAACGATCCTCGCCACGGCGCAGGACACACCGGCCCTGTCGTCCCTCGTCGCTGCTGTCCAGTTCGCCAGTGACAACAATGATCTGGTCAACCTGTTGTCCGCGAGCGGTACGCTAACCGTTTTTGCGCCGACCAACGACGCCTTCGACGCGCTCGCACGCACGCTGACCGGAAATGCCAACGCGAGGGCGGCTGACATCCTGGTCCCGGCCAACAAGGCGCTCGTGAGATCGGTACTGCAGTACCACGTGCTGACCAGTCAGGTGCCTTCCTCGGCGATTCCCTTCGGCAAGGCGATCACCCCGGCGGGTGGCGGTTTCTTCAAGATTGACCTGGTTGCCAGCAAACCGGTCATCACCGATGGTCGCAACCGTACTTCGAACATCGTCACCACCGACATTGCCGCGAGCAACGGCGTGGTGCATGTGATTGATACCGTCCTGCTACCTGCTGACAAGACGATTGTGCAGACGGCGATTGCGTCAGCGCCGCAATTCACGAGTCTGGTCGCTGCATTGCAATTTGCGAGCGAAAACGGGGATCTGGTCAACACCCTATCGGGTACTGGTCCGTTCACGGTTTTTGTACCGACCAATGCGGCGTTTGACGCGCTTGCCCGTGAGCTGACGGGCAATGCTGCGGCAACCGCAGCCGACTTGCTGGTGCCATCCAACAAGGCGTTGCTGCGCTCGGTGTTGACGTATCACGTCGTGCCAGCACGCGTGCTCAAAGCGGACATCACGTTCAACACCCCGGTGACGACGGTGCAGGGGCGGACATTCGTCGTGCAGTCAGGTGCTGCAGGTGTTTCCATTACCGATGGACGTAATCGCGTCTCCAGTATCACAGCAACCGACGTGCTCAACAGCAACGGCGTGATTCATGTGATCGACAAGGTGATCCTGCCGCCGCTCTGACGCGACCGGGGGATGCTGGTTTCGGCGGCTAGCGCAGCAGTGTGAGGCCGCCGTCAACCACAAAAATTTGCCCCGTTGCATAACGCGTGCGCAGCAAGCCCAGCGTTGCTTCCACACAATCTTCCGGGGTGGCCGAACGCTTGAGCGGCGACGTGTTTTTGACGTTTTCGTGCAGGTCTTTCCAGTCCTTCGTCCACGGGGTGGCCACCAGTCCGGGCGCGACGGCGTTCACGCGTACGGGTCCGCTCGACTTCGCGAGCAGCAGCGTCATCTGGTTGAGTGCCGCCTTGGTCATGGAATAAGCCACCGAACTGCCAACCGGACGAACGCCGGCGACTGAAGTGATATTGATCACGTTGCCGTCGTCGCTCTGCTTGAGGTACGGCATCGCGGCTTTGGTGAGCATCCAGGTGCCCTTCACGTTGACTGCAAACGTCCGGTCAAAGATGTCGTCGGTCAGTGCGTCAAGGTCATGATGCGGGATGAGTGTCGTCCAGCCCGCGTTGTTGATCAGGATGTCGAGCTTGCCAAAACGGGCAATGGTGGCTGCGAGCAGGTGTTCACCGGACGCCTTGTTGCTGATGTCGGCCTGAACGTAGAGCGCCTTTTCGCCGAGCGCTTTCGCGAGTTTTTCACCCGCCTCGACCGATGAGGCCGAGTTGATTACGACCGAAGCGCCCAGCGCCGACAACCGTCGGGCGATAGCCTCGCCGATGCCGCTCGATGATCCGGTCACGATCGCTACTTTGCCCGCAAATTCGCTCATGTTCAGTCCTTGTCTCGTCTGTGGTGGTGGCCAGATGCGTTGCCGCCTGATTCAATGCCGCAGTGTATGCAGCAAACAAAAAAGGCCCGCGTCGCGGGCCTTTCTCGTGGCTGCCGGATCAGATATCCAGCGAGATTTTCTTCGCGTCAACCACGCGTTTCCACTTGGTGACTTCGCGCTTCACCTGATCGGTGAACTGCTCTGGCGTGTTGCCAATCACGAAGGCGCCATTTTCCTCAAGCTTCTTGACAGTATCCGGATCCTTGAGGGCGGCGATGGATGCGTCGTAAATCTTCTTGACGATGTCCTTCGGCATGTTGGCGGGTCCGACCAGGCCGAACCACGTGTCAGCCTCATAGCTTTTCAGGCCCAGTTCCGCGAACGTCGGCACGTTGGGAAGCTGCGGAATGCGTTTCGGAAAGGCGAGCCCGATCGGGATGAAGTTGCCGGCCTTGATCTGTGCGAGCGACGACGACAGGTTGTCCCACATGATCGGAACATTGCCCGCCAGCACATCGGTCACGGCCGGACCCGCGCCCTTGTATGCGATGTGCTGGGCATCGGTGCCGGTCTCGACCAGGAAGAGCTCCATTGCGAGATGCCCGACGCCGCCGGCGCCTGAGCTTGCGTAGCTGAATTTGCCGGGACTGGCTTTGAGTGCCCCGACAAATGACTTGTAGTCCTGATGGGGGAAATTTTTGTTGACGATGATGATGCCGGGGACCGACGCCAGGTTCGTGATGTGCGTGAACTGCGTCACCGGGTCAAGCTTGTTGTTCTTGTAGGCGACGATGTTGGTGCCCATCGTCGACACCGAACCCATGCCGATGGTGTAGCCGTCGGCCGGGGATTTGGCGATCTCGGCAGCGCCGATTGAGCCGCCCGCGCCCGCCTTGTTCTCGACGATAACCGGTTGGCCCAGGATCGGCGACAACTTGGCGGCCATGATGCGACCCACAATGTCCGTGCTGCCTCCGGGCGCGAACGGAATGATGAGTTTGATCGGTTTGTTCGGGTAGGCCTGAGCGAAGCTGACGCTCGCGGCAAGTGCTGCCGCGACGGCAGCGACAGTTTTGATGAGACGCATGGGTTTCCTCCGTGAAATCAGCGCAAGTGTACGGTCAAAACGGCAAGCCCAGTTCCGGGTTGACCCGAGCGAACTGCGCACGGAAGTCAGCCTGAATGCGGGTCAACGCGGCGGGCGTATCTGCCTCAAAACGGAGCACGATCACCGGCGTTGTGTTGGACGCACGTGCAAGGCCGAATCCGTCGGCGTACTCCACGCGCAAGCCGTCAATCGTGGCCACGCGGGTTGCCGTCGCAAATCGGGCTTTCGCCTTCAGCTGTTCCATCAGCGTGAAGTGTTCGCCTTCCGCGCACTTGAGGTTCAGCTCCGGTGTCGACGGCGCGTTCGGCAAGTCTTCCAGAACGCTGCTGGCGTTCGTTGATTTGGATACGATTTCAAGCAGGCGGGCGCCGCAATAGATTGCGTCATCAAAGCCGTACCAGCGCTCCTTGAAGAAGATATGGCCGCTCATCTCGCCAGCCAGCGGCGCACCGGTTTCCTTGAGCTTGGCCTTGATCAGCGAATGCCCTGTCTTCCACATGAGCGGCACGCCGCCATGATCGGCGATGTACTTGTCGAGCAGTCGCGATGACTTGACGTCGTAAATGATGGTGGCGCCGGGGTTGCGCGAAAGCACGTCGCCCGCGAACAGCATCATTTGCCGATCCGGAAAAATCACTTCACCGGATTTGGTAACGATGCCCAGACGGTCGCCGTCGCCGTCGAATGCGAGGCCGAGTTCAACGTCAGTGGTTTTGACGAGATGAATCAGTTCCTCGAGGTTTTCGAGCTTGGACGGGTCGGGATGATGATTCGGAAAATTGCCATCGATCTCGCAGTACATTTCGACAACGTCACAGCCCATGGCGCGGAAAATTTTCGGTGCGAGCTCACCTGCGGCGCCATTGCCGCAGTCCACGGCAATCTTCATGGGTCGCGCCAGTTTGGCGTCGCCAACAACGCGATCAATGTAGGCCTGCTTGATGTCGGCAGCGGTTTGTTGTCCGCTACCTGTTTTCACGTCCCCGGTTTCGGCGCGCGTCTTGATCGATTGAATCGTGTCTCCCCAGATCGCTTCGCCCGCAACGACCATCTTGATACCGTTGTAGTCCGGCGGATTATGGCTACCGGTCACGCTGATGCAGGAGCCGGTGCCGAGGTGATGCCCGGCGAAGTACGACACCGGTGTGGGAACCAGTCCGAGATCAATCGCATTGCAGCCGGTGGATGTGATGCCGTCGCGCAGTGCCTGCGACAGCGCCGGTCCGGACAGTCGACCGTCACGACCGACTGCGATAGTGTCGGCGCCGCGCTCCTGCGAGAGCGAACCGAGCGCCTGACCAACGGCAAAGGCAATTTCCGGGGTCAGCGTTTTGCCAACGATGCCGCGGATGTCGTAGGCCTTGAAGATTTCGTGGGGGAGTTGCATCTTGATCTTGCTGAGTTGCTTCCTGTAGGAGCGGCTTCGCCGCGACCCCAGGTGGTGAACGCAACCTGCATCGCGGCAAAGCCGCTCCTGCAGGGCGATGAATTCGCTATTTTGCCTTGATCGTGGCGGCGAAAAACTCACAAAGCCGCTGCGGCAACCAGCCGAGTCTGCCCGGAAAGGGGCCTGTAACAAAGCCGACGTGGCCTCCATCGGTCGGCTGTTCCAGCGTGATGTTGTCCGGAACTTCCCATTCGTTGGGAAACAGCGAGGCCGGTACGAAGGGATCGTTCATCGCATTGAGCAACAGGAAGGGGATACAAATCTTCGGAATGAAGCCACGTGACGACGCCCGGTGGTAATAGTCCCAGGCGCTTGTGTAGCCATGCATTGGCGCGGTGTAGTGCTCATCAAACTGCGGGAAGTTCCTGGGCTTGGTCAGGAAGGATTTTTCCTCCAGCTCGGGGTGTAGCGCCATGCGCTTGCCATAGCTTTCGCCCATCGCGCGCATGAAGTAAGTGTTGAAAATCCAGTTGTGGCTGTGCAGGATGGCTTCCGCAGAAATGCCGAGATCAAGGGGGTTGGACACGGAGGCGGCAGCGTTGATGATTGCGGTTGCCGCCGAACCCTGTTCGCCGCACCACTTGGTGAGCGCGTTGCCGCCGAGCGAAACGCCGACCGCAAAGATCGTGCGCTCCGGGTGGCGTGTGCGCATGTCGCGCAGCACCCAGTCGCAGTGCTCGCTGTCTCCCGAGTGATACGAACGCGGCAGGCGATTTGGTTCGCCCGAGCAGCCACGGAAATGCGCCACCACGCCGGTCCAGCCGCGAGCATTGGCAGCCGCCATCGTATTGCGGCAATACTGCGAATCGCTGGACCCTTCAAGTCCATGAAAGAACACCAGCAGTGGTTTCTGCGTGTCGTTGGCATCGGCGACATCGGCCCAGTCGAGGTCGATAAAGTCACCGTCCGGCAGTTCAAAGCGTTCGCGAC
>CAYMSY010000138.1:0-1600 GCA_964393195.1 uncultured Alcaligenaceae bacterium
ACTCTTTGTCCTGCTCGCGACGCTCGTCATTGCCGGCGTCGGCTGGTATGCGTTCACGCAATTGCCGATTGACGCCTTTCCCGATGTCTCCAGCACGCAGGTCAAAATCATCATGAAGGCCCCCGGCATGACACCGGAAGAAGTCGAGAGCCGCATCGCCGTGCCGATCGAAGTCGAAATGCTGGGAATTCCCAAGACCCGCATTCTGCGTTCGGTGACCAAGTACGGCCTCGTCGATGTCACCATCGATTTCGAGGACGGCACCGATATCTATTGGGCACGCCAGCAGGTCGGCGAGCGTCTGGGTGGGATCACCGAGGATCTGCCGCCCGGCATCAGCGGCGGCATGGCACCGATCACCACGCCGTTGGGCGAAATGTTCATGTTCACCGTCGAAGGCGAAGGACTGTCGCTGGCCGAACGCCGCAGCATTCTCGACTGGGCGATTCGACCTGCACTGCGCACGGTAGCGGGCGTGGCCGACGTCAATTCCCTCGGTGGCGTGGTGCGCGCCTTTGAAGTCGTACCGGAACCGATGCGCATGGCGGCAGCGGGTGTCACGATGGCGCAGCTCAAAGAAGCGGTGCGGGCCAACAACCGTAACGATGGCGCCGGGCGGCTGGGCGAAGGCGAGGAAGTGCTGCTGGTCCGTTCCGAAGGCAGCATCACAAGTCTCGACGATCTGCGCGCCATCGTCGTGACCGTCAAAGATGGCGTGCCGGTTCGGTTGGGTAGCTTGGCCGAGGTGAAAATCGGCACCATGACCCGCTACGGTGTGGTCACGCAAAGCGGCCGTGACGAAGCGGTGCAAGGGCTGGTGGTGGGCCTGGCAGGGTCGAACGCCCAGCAAGTCGTAAAAGGCGTGCAAAAGAAGCTGGATGAGTTGAAACCCACCCTGCCCAAAGGCGTACACGTGGAGGTCTTTTACAATCGCGGGGCGCTGGTCGACAAAGCGGTCGGCGCCGTCGCCATCGCCTTGGCCGAGGCGACGGTATTGGTCATTTTGTTGCTGGGGCTTTTTCTCGGCAATGTCCGCGCGGCACTCACCGTGGCGCTGGTGTTGCCGCTGGCGGCGCTGATCACGTTCATCCTGATGCGTCACTTCGGCATGTCCGCGAATCTGATGAGCCTGGGCGGCCTGGCGATTGCGATCGGCATGCTGGTCGACGCCGCCGTGGTGGTGGTAGAAAATATCGTGCAGCATCTGGCGCACGACCCGACGGCCGGTAAATTGCCGCGGCTTCACGTGATTTATCGCGCGGTGCGGGAAGTCGCGGTACCTGTGACCGCAGGCATCCTCATCATCATCACGGTCTTTTTGCCGCTGTTAACGCTACAGGATTTGGAAGGCAAGTTCTTTGTGCCGGTGGCGCTCGCCATTGTTTTCGCACTGGCCGGCTCTTTGGTGCTGTCGTTGACGGTGATCCCGGTGCTGGCATCGTTTCTGCTGCGGGATGTGAAGCATGAGGACCCATGGCTGCCCCGGAAGCTCTTGGCACTCTACACACCGCTCCTCGATTGGGGCATGCGCAGGCAACGCCATGTTGGTATTGCGGCAGTCGTCATTGTGTCCGCGGCCGCCGTGATCTACACCCAGGTG
>CAYMSY010000138.1:1610-7667 GCA_964393195.1 uncultured Alcaligenaceae bacterium
CCACCATGGATGAAGGCGACTTGATCGTGGGCATCGAAAAGCTGCCCTCGGTGAGTCTGGAACAGAGTGCGGCCCTCGACCTGAAAATCCATCGTGCGCTGATGGGCGCGATTCCAGAAATCCAAGGCATCGTTGCGCGTGCCGGTTCCGACGAAATCGGACTCGATCCGATGGGACTCAACCAGACCGATACCTACCTGCTGCTGAAGCCCACGCGCGAATGGCGCATGAAAAACAAAGAGGGGCTGATTGAAGAGGTGCGCAAGGTGCTGGACCAATTACCCGGCATCAAATACAGCTTCACCCAGCCTATCGAAATGCGCGTGTCCGAAATGATCATCGGCGTACGGGGCGACGTGGCGGTTAAGATTTTTGGCGCGGACCTTGAGCAACTGAATCAATATGCCGGCCAGGTCGAGACGATCCTGAAGACCATACCGGGAAACCAGGACGTCTATACGGTACAGAACGATGGCGTGCAATATTTACGCGTTGCGGTTGACCGGCTCCAGGCCGGCAGAATGGGGTTGAGCGTTGAAGATGTGCAGGATGCGTTGCGCATGCAGGTCGAGGGGCAGCGCGCCGGCACCGTGATCGAGGGCAATCGCCGCACGCCGATCTTGCTCCGCGGTGCGGAATCGACGCGGCTGTCGCCGGCCGACTTCGCGGCCTTGCGCATCACCACCAAGGAGGGCAGCAGCGTGCCGCTCACCAGCGTCGCCAAGCTGGAGCGGGCCGAGGGCCCGGTCAAGATCGATCGCGAACTGGGCAGCCGGTACAGCGTCGTGATCGCGAACGTCGGCGGTCGCGACCTGGTCGGTTTTGTCAATGAAGCCAAGGCGGCGGTTGCGCAAAAGCTTCCGTTGCCGACCGGCTACCGCATTAGCTGGGGCGGGCAATTCGAGAATCAGCAACGCGCTGCAGGTCG
The DNA here is from genome assembly GCA_964393195.1 of uncultured Alcaligenaceae bacterium. Lineage (GTDB taxonomy): Bacteria > Pseudomonadota > Gammaproteobacteria > Burkholderiales > Casimicrobiaceae > Casimicrobium. Next base: position 2,539 of record CAYMSY010000138.1, read on the forward strand.
CCTGATGGTGGTCATCCCCGTCGCGCTCGGCTTGATTTTCATCCTGCTGTTCTCCACCTTTGGGTCGGTGCGCCAAGCCTTGCTGATCCTGAGCAACATCCCGTTCGCGCTGGTGGGCGGCATCGTGGCGCTTTGGGTCACCGGCGAATACTTGTCGGTACCGGCGTCGGTGGGTTTTATCGCGCTGCTCGGCATCACGGTGCTGAACGGCGTGGTCCTGGTCAGCTACTTTAACCAGCTGCGCGGGGAAGGCATGCCGCTGGCGGAGGTCGTGATCCAGGGCGCCTATCGGCGACTGCGACCGGTGATGATGACGGCGTCGATCACGGCTTTCGGCCTGGTCCCGCTGCTGTTTGCCACGGGTCCCGGCTCGGAGATCCAGCGACCGCTGGCGATCGTGGTCATTGGCGGGTTGATCACGGCCACCGCCTTGACGCTCATGTTACTGCCAATCTTGTATTTGCGATTCGCCTTTCCCAAACCGGCACGTTCCGGGAGGACATCCCATGTCTGAATGTTGCTTGACCTTGCTCTGTCCACCCGGGCTCGAAGAAAAACTGCTCGATCTGCTTCTCATGTCGCCCGACGCTGCCGTCTTCACCAGTGCGCCGACGGCCGCGCACGGTTTGGCCTTTGGACGCTTGAGTTCGACGGAACAGGTCCTCGGGCGCGCCGTGGCCACCCAGGTTCAAGTCCTGCTGGCGGACGCAGACAAAGAGTCCGTTCTGTCGGCGATCCGCCGGGAATTCGCCGGTGTGGGGCTGCGTTACTGGGTGTCGCCGATCTTGGAAAAAGGAGAACTCGCATGAGACGGTTTTTGGCAATTGCCCTGGCGCTTTTCGCCCTCTCCGCGAGCGCGGTACCGGAAGCGCCGGGGCTCCTGCCCACGCCGATCGCCCGTCCCCTGTTCGAACAGGACCCCGGTGTGGCGGCTGCCCGCGCAGCGCTGGAGGCGGCACGCCTGGAAGCCGGCATTCTCGAACGATCCCCTTATGAGTGGACCGCCAAGGTGTCGAGCCAACGGCGCACGCTCGAAACCGGTCCGCGCTTCAGCGAATGGAATGCGACGATCGAACGACCATTGCGTTTGCCGGGCAAAGCGTCTGCTGATGAAAGTCTTGCCAAGTCCACGGTAGAGGAAGCGGAGGCGCGTTACGGCGAATCGATACGCCAAGCCGCGAGAGAGCTGCTGACGCTGTGGCTCGATGCGCTGGGTGCCGAGCGCGGCCGTGAGCTGGCGGAGGCGAACCGAAGTGCCGCACAAGAGAATCTGGACGCGGTGGAAAAGCGGCTTCGGGCCGGAGATGCATCCCGGCTCGATGCGAGTCTTGCCCAAGGCGAGTTGGCGGAGCAACAGCGCGGCGCCCACGATGCGAATACGCAAGCGGCCGTCGCCTGGGGCCGGTTGCAGGCGCGTTTCCCGGGCATCGGCCGTGCCGCCGGTGCGTTGTCCGCGCCCATCGGGATCAAGGAAGACGCGAGCTACTGGCGCAACCGTATCCTCGACCAAAGTGACGAACTCAAGATCGCGCAGGTCAATTTGCGGAAAGTACAGGCGCTCGGTGCTCGGGCGCGTGCCGAGAAGGTGCCCGATCCCACCATCGGTTTCTATACCGCCTCTGAAGTCGGTGGGCAGGAAAAGATTGTCGGCATCACGGTCAGCGTGCCGCTTCCCGGCGGGCCTCGCAGCCTGCGCGCCGACAAAGCAATCCATTCCATCGAAGCGGCGCGGCAGGAAGTCGAACTCAGGAAACGCCAATTGGAAGCCGACATTGCGGCCGCGGTGGCGACCGCGGCAGGGTCCTATCTAACCTGGAAAACAGCCGATAGCGGTGCTGCCGCGATGCAGAACAATGCAAAGTTGATGCAGCGCGGCTATACCCTGGGAGAGGCGGACCTTCAGGCACTGCTGTCGGCCCGCAGACAAGCCACCGCCGCAGCGCAAATTGCACTCACCGCAAGAATGACCGCGTTGAAGGCCCATTACCTGCTCCTCATCGATGCGCATCTGGTTTGGGATCTCGCCCATGAGTAACCCCCGCTTTTTCTGTCTACGCGCGCCAACCGCCGTTGAGGAAACATCGGTTGACTCTTCAATCACTTTTCGAATGTGGAAATACCGCCCATGAAAACCACCGCCGCTCTGCTGCTTCCCATGCTCACCCTGAGCGCCTCACTGGCCTTGGCGCATCCCGACCACGACGTCAATCCGGAAATGCCGAGAAAAGGCCCCATCGGCCCGATCGCGCCTGCCGAGAAGGCCTATGGTCGCCAGGGTGACGCGAACCAGGTCACGCGCACCATCAATCTCGACCTGAGCGACAAGATGCGATTTACGCCGGCGGAGGTCACCGTCCGCCAGGGCGAGACAATTCGCTTCGTCGTGAAGAATGCCGCCAAGGTGCCGCAGGAAATGGTGCTGGGCACGCTGACCGAGCTCAAGGAGCGCGCGGCGCTGGTGAAGAAGTTTCCAAAAATGTCGGTCAACCAGCCTAACCAGTTGCGGGTGAAGGCGGAACAGTCGGGTGAGCTGGTGTGGCAGTTCGGCAAAGCGGGTGAATTCAATTTCGCTTGTGGCGCGCCCGCTTGTGTCGACGCGGGCATGATCGGCAAGATCGTTGTCAGCGCGCCCTGAGTTGTTGCGATTCCAGTGCACATGAATTTTCCATCGCTTATCCCGACCGTAGCCCGGCTCCGGACCGTTTTGCTGGGCTTGCTGCCCATGGCGTTCTGCGCGATTGCGTGGGGCCATGGTGTTGCCGAAGGGGACAAGGGATTCATCGAGCAATCGACGGGGCCGCAGCTCATTCCCTTCGCGTATCTCGGCGCCAAGCACATGGTGACGGGTTACGACCACCTGCTGTTCCTGCTGGGGGTGATCTTCTTCCTCTATAGGATGCGTGACGTCGCGTTGTATGTGACCTTGTTTGCCGTGGGTCACAGCGTCACGCTCCTGTTCGGCGTGTTGGGCGGCATCCACGCCAATCCCTTTCTGATCGATGCGTTGATCGGCGTCTCCGTGGTCTACAAAGCGCTCGACAACCTGGACGCCTTCGAGCGTTGGTTCGGGTTCAAGCCGGATGCTCGCGCGGCAGTTCTCATCTTTGGCCTGGCGCACGGCTTTGGACTGGCGACAAAGCTGCAGGAGTTTTCGTTATCGCCGGATGGCCTGGTCGCCAATATCCTGGCCTTCAACGTCGGCGTCGAGTTCGGGCAACTGTTCGCGCTGGCGTTCATGTTGATCGGCATGGCGTACTTGCGCCGATCGGAGGCATTCGGACGCAACGCCTATGCGGCCAATACGGCCATCATGACGGCGGGCTTCATGCTGATCGGCTACCAGCTCACCGGTTTCTTTGTACATCGTTAAGGAGTGATTCATGAAACAGGATTCCATTTCGCCATCCGGCAAGGACCAGACCGCCTCGAACCGAAGCCCGGGTCGGGCCGCGCTTTGGGCTTCCTTGATTGCGGCCGTGCTATTGGTGACAGCGGTGCTGCCCGCCGAATACGGCATCGACTGGACGGGCGTGGGCCGTGTATCCGGCCTCACGCCAATGGGTGAACGCAAGATGGCCGCGGCGAAAATGATCGGCGAGGCCCAAGCTGCGACACTCGCGCCGGCGACCGCGCAAGTCAACGGCGCCGCAACGGACCAGTACTCGACGATTTCAAAACTGCCCTTGCGCCACGATGACATCGAAGTGAAGTTGGCGCCGAAGGGCCAGGTGGAATACAAAACCATTCTGCCGGAAGGCGAGTTCATCGTCTTCACTTGGGATGCGGGTGGTGCAAACCTGAAGTTCGATTTCCACGGCGAGCTGCAGGACCAGAAGGCGCGTTCCTGTCGTTTCATAAAGGCACGGCGTCGCAATCCGGCGGCTCGGTGAAGGCGCCCTTTACCGGTACGCATGGCTGGTACTGGAAAAACCCGACGGACCAGAACGTCGTCATCAAGTTGCGGGTGAGCGGCTTCTATTCGGAAATCAAGCGGATATAAAGCAGACGATGACCATTCCAAAAACACTAGTGATCCTTGCCGCGTCGTTGATGGTGGGCGGCTGCGCGCTCTTATACGACGGGAAGTACGATCACGACGAGGGTTGGCGGCTCGGTACCGTGGTCGAGATTGGCATAGGGTCCTCCATTCTCCGCCCAGCCCGCGAGGACTGTCGGAAGCAAGCAACCGCCGATGTCGTTGCGCGCACGCAATATGCCTACGTGAGTTATCGACAGAACCGCTATCCGCGAGCGCGAATTTCACCGGTGCCCGAGAATGTCGCGCTCAAGGCCGGCGATCCGGTGTACGTCAGTCGGTGGAACTGTGCGCTGCATGCACTCGATCCCAACGCGCCGGCGCGCGAGGTGCTGGTTCCGCTCTGGCGCCGGTCCGAGCGCGAGCAGAAATGACCGTCCAAACCCATGTGAGCCGACTTTATGGGCAAGCTATCCCTCAGCCGGCTTACGTCAAGTCGAAAGACCGCTCGTTTTGTCTTTGAAAAGGCTCGCCGGAGAATCGCAAATTTATTCACGCCTGCAGTGATGCGTTTTTCTATACCGCATAGTCACCAGAACGCCGGCTTATGGCGGCTGCAGTAGCTTCCTCCGCGTTCCTGTCGCGGTGACCAAACACATCACGGTACGCACAGTACAAAAACGCCGCAAACACCGCCAGGACGAAAGGAAGCACGACGCCGCCCGTCAGCATCGCGACACCGTCCGCGACCAGGAAAATCAGGGTGATTTTCACGAACAAGAAAAAGTGAACGGGCTGGATGATCCACGGCAGCGTGATCTTCATGGCGCTCGCAAAGCCATGGTTCCCGAATAACACCAGCGGAATGAGGAACCAGGCGTCAATAAACGCCAGCGACAATAGGAACGTCAGGAACTCGCCGTGGTACATGATGACGTGTCGCATGAGCTCCGTCATCGTGCCCCATTTGATCTCGGAACGATTGAAGATGACGATGCTGATGGCCCACAAAGGCAGCGGAAGCCAAAGCAGCACCAACCGCGATGCCACCAGCGGCTTTCTGCCGCGTTTGATATCAAGGTGTGAGTGATCGACCAGGTACGCGACAATGACGAGCCCCACCATCGTCGCCGTAAATACAAAACTCGGCAAA
>CAYMSY010000139.1:0-7664 GCA_964393195.1 uncultured Alcaligenaceae bacterium
GTCGCACAATTGCCCGATCCGGTCGGCGAAATCAGCAACATGAGCACGCGTCCTTCGGGCATTCAGGTCGGCAAAATGCGTGTGCCGTTGGGCGTCATCGGCATCATCTATGAATCGCGTCCGAACGTCACGGCCGACGCGGCGGGGCTCTGCCTCAAGAGCGGCAACGCCGTGATCCTGCGCGGTGGCTCGGAGGCCGCGCGGTCGAATCAGGCGATTGCAGGCTGCATTGCCGCCGGACTCAAGGCCGCGAAATTGCCGGAATCGGTGGTGCAGGTCATCGAAACGACGGACCGTGCGGCCGTGGGCCAAATGATTACCCTGCCGGAATACATCGATGTCATCATTCCCCGCGGCGGTAAGGGGTTGATCGAGCGCATTTCTGCCGAATCGAAAGTGCCGGTCATCAAGCATCTCGACGGCAATTGCCATATTTACGTCGATCAATTCGCCGACATCGAAAAATCGGTGCGTGTGTGCGACAACGCCAAGACGCGGCGCTACGGCGTCTGCGGTGCCATGGAATCGCTGCTCGTGCACGAGGCGCACATGCACGACATATTGCCGCGCGTCGCCAAAATTTTCGCGGACAAGGGCGTCGAGATGCGCGGCTGCGAACGCACGCGCAGCGTGCTTGCGGCGTTCGAGGTCAAGGCCGCCACTGATGAGGACTGGGCAACCGAATTCCTCGCGCCCATCGTTTCGATCAAGGTGGTCGCAGATATTGACGAGGCCATTGATCACATCGAACGCTATGGCTCGCATCACACCGACGCCATCCTGACCGAGCACTGGAGTCATGCCCAGCGTTTCCTGCGTGAAGTGGATTCGGCGAGCGTGATGGTCAACGCCAGCACGCAATTCGCCGACGGCTTCGAGTACGGTCTCGGCGCAGAAATCGGTATCTCCACCGACAAACTGCACGCCCGCGGTCCGGTTGGTCTCGAAGGCCTGACAACACAGAAATACGTTGTGCTCGGTGACGGTAGCGTCCGGGCCTGAGACCCGGCGGGCGCCGAGCGCGCCCCTACGTCGCACGTATTTTCATTCGGGCCGAATCAGATGAACCATGCCGATCAATGGGCCAGAGATGGTTTGACTGCCCTGCAAAGCGGGCGGCTTGCAGACGCTGAGAGCAACTTTCGCCGGTATCTGGCGGTCGTACCGAACCATCCGCAGGTGCTGCACTGGCTCGGTCTTGCGATGTTGCATGGTTACCAGTACGCGGAAGCAATCGCCGCGATTGGCGAAGCCGGACGACTGCTCGGATGGCCGCTCGAGATGCGCTACAACTATTGCGTCGCACTGGGTTCAAGCCAGCCGCTGTACATGCCGACGGCACTGATTGAGCGCATCAATCGGCTGACCGATCACCGCAAACAGACCCGCGCCGAACGCGAAAACCAGCCGGCGAACTTCCGGTTGCTGCTGTTGTATGCGGGCACCCGTGCTCCCGGGTTGATCGGACTCGAACAGGACGATGCCGGCGGTCGTTCGTCGGACTCACTGGAGATTCTGTGCGAGCGGTTTGATTGGGCGGTGGCTGCCGATGACCCCATGTCGGTGGCGAGCGTGTTGCAACGACATGTCGTGGACTACGTCTGTATCGCCGATGGTCGAACGCAGATGGACCATTCGCAGTTGCGAGCCATGTGCAGGGCGCTCTGGCTCAACGACGCCAAATGGGGCTTTGCCCGCGTTGAACTTGCGCAGGGTGCGGGGCCGCGGGCCGACTTCCCGCCCGAATTGACCACCGCTCTGGTGCGACACGCGACACTGGCCGTGTGTGACAGCGCGACCAGGGAATGCTTCGCCAATCCGCTACTGCCGGTGCAGGTGTCGAATATCGTGGCCGACGTACGCACATTTGTCGGCATTCAGTGGTCGGGCCTGAGCCGTGCCAATGTGTTGCCGCACCTGGTGACAAGCTTCGCGACGCAGTCGGAGCCGCTGTTCATGTCACAGCCAGTCGTGACAATTGGCGAATCGGATGTCGCCGAGCTGCGTCAGAACATTGATGCTGCGCGCCGGGCCAGCGGTCTGGCGCTCGAAAAGATGTTTCGTGCGTTTCTGGAGGGCGAGGTGTGGCCGAATCCGCTGGCACCGGATCCGCAGCTGCATCCAGTCGCTGGGATAAGGCACTTCCTGCGTTACGGATCGGGTGCTTATCTTGGCCCTGAGTTGCTCGGGGAGGTTGCAAAACGCGTAGCCGAGACCAATGCATTGCCTCTGCCACCACCGGTTCGCGATGGCGGCGTTGATGTGGTCGGGTTCACACGGGCGGAGACCGGGCTGGGAGAGAACCTGCGATCGGTCGTGCGCGTGGCGCAGCAGGCAGGCGTGCCCGTGTCGGCCGTCGAGCTGGAGTTTGAACTGGGGGTTCGCCGCATGGACCGTTCGGTGGACGCGGTACTGGTTGATGCGCCCGCGCGTGCAGTACGCATCTACGCGTTGAACCCGGACTTGCTTGGACAGGTTCTCATGCCGTGCCGGCGCGACGGAAAGTACGATCATTATCGGGTCGGCTGCTGGGCATGGGAACTGGAGCGCCTTCCTGCGAGCTGGAAAGCCGCCACCGAATGGATGGATGAGATCTGGGGCATTTCCGATTTCGTTCGTGACAGCATTGCCCGCGCGACCAACAAGCCGGTATTTACGCTCAGTTCGTCGATCCAGCCACCTGCGCCGAGCCGCGTCTATCGTCGGGAGGAGTTCGGCATTCCGCAGGACGCTGTGGTTTTCCTCTATAGCTTCGCGTACGAGTCCTACGTCAGTCGCAAGAATCCGTGGGCCACAATCCGCGCGTTTCGTCGTGCGTTTCCATTGCATGTTCGTGATGCCTGTCTGGTCGTCAAGACCTCGGCCAGCGCGCGGTTTGTCGATATGGCCAGAGCGCTGCGCGAGGAAGCCGCAGGCGACCCGCGAATCTTGTTCATCGACGCGATTCTCACGCGCGATGAAGTGGCTGGCCTGCAGCATTGTTGTGATGTCTATGTATCGCTGCACCGTTCGGAGGGCTTTGGCTTTGGTATTGCGGAGTGCATGTCGATCGGCAAGCTGGCCATTGCGACGGCGTACTCCGCAAATCTGGATTTCATGAAATCTGACAACAGTCTGCTGGTGGATTACGATCTGGTTCCGGTAGGCGCAGGCAATTACGTCGATACCGACGGACAACTCTGGGCGGAAGCGCGTCTGGACGACGCCGTTGACAAGATGCGCGCGGCCTACGAGAGCCGTTCCATGCGCGACGACATGGGAAGACGCGCGGCGTCATTCATCGAAGCCCATTTTTCACCACAAGCCGTCGGTGCGGTCTTTCGCGGACATATTGAGCGAATCCATCGCGGACTTTGATCAAACAGAGCGTTGACCGATGTTCGCTTGGTGACGTGGGAAAATCTGTGCATGCAATTCAGTAAATATCACGCACTGGGCAATGATTACCTGGTGCTCGATCCCCGACACTGGCCGCTTGAATTTTCTCCTGCAGAGATCGTCAGAATCTGCCACCGCAACTACGGCATTGGCTCCGACGGCATCCTGTGGGGACCGCTTCCAGCCAGCGGTGGTGCGCCGTTTTCGCTGCGCATCTTTAATCCGGATGGCGGCGAAGCACAGAAGAGCGGCAACGGTTTGCGTATTTTCTGTCGCTATCTGTTTGATCGTGGGCTCGTGAAACATGAGCCTTTCAAGGTTCATACCAGGGGCGGTGTTGTTGAGGCGACGGTCCACGAAGGTGGGCGCAGCATTACGATTCAAATGGGGCGTGTGAGCTTTGACTCGACACAAGTCCCGGTGGCCGGTCCAGCGCGTGAAGTCATCCGCGAATCCCTTGTTGTTGGCGGTGAAACGCTCAGTTTTACGAGCGCGAGCATCGGCAATCCGCATTGCGTCATTGAGCGACCCGGCACCGGTACTGCCGACGTGCATCGGCTTGGGCCACTTGTCGAGACCCATGCAAATTTTCCCGAACGTACCAATGTGCAATTTCTGACGGTGCGCGATCGCAATAACATCGGCATCGAAATCTGGGAGCGCGGCGCAGGCTACACGCTGGCGTCGGGTTCCAGTTCAAGCGCAGCGGCAGCTGTGGCGCATCGTCTGGGCCTGGTTGATCAATCGGTTACCGTCCACATGCCCGGTGGAACGATTGCCATCGAGATTGGTGACAATTACGAGATCACAATGACCGGCCCCGTGACACATGTGGCCGATGGCGCACTCGACAAAGAAATGCTGGAGAACTTGTAATGAACGACTCAAACCAGGTGATGGCCGACGATGTGGCGGCATGGCTGAAGGCCAATCCGGATTTCTTCATGGATCACTCCGACGTGTTTTCGGCGATGCGGGTGCCGCATCCTGCGGGTGGCCACGCCATTTCGATGGTGGAGCGGCAACTCATCTCGCTGCGTGAGCGAAACGGACAACTGGAACGGCAGTTGTCGGAACTGATCGGTTATGGCCAGCACAACGACACATTGATCGAAAAACTGCATCGATTGACGCTGGCGCTGCTTCGTGCACCCGATGCCGAGGTGACACTGGCGGTTGTTCACGAAAGCCTGCGCTCGGACTTTGCCATTCCATTCTCGGCGGTACGCTGGTGGGGCGATGCCATTGGTGATGCTCATCTGGAGGAGACGGTTTCCTGCTCCGGTGAATTCCGGAGCTACATTGCCGGCCTTGATCGCCCGTATGTCGGTCCAAACGCCGCGCATGAATCTCGCGCCTGGCTTGGTGCCGGAGCAACGGATGCACGATCTTTTGCTTATGTTCCGCTGGTGGATGGCGGTGGGGTGTCAGGCGCGTTGATGCTGGCGAGCGAAGATGGAGGGCGCTTTACGCCGGACATGGCGACCGATGTGCTGACACGCCTGGCACATCTTTCGAGCGCCGCACTTGCGCGTTTCGCGGTTCGCAATTTCGTGCCCCAGATCGCGTAGCGACATTAACTGACGCGACCGATGGACGCTCGGGCTGCACTCGACGCTTTCGCGGAAAGTCTCAGGGCGCGAGGATCCGGGCAGACTGAGGCGCGCTATCTTCGCGCTTGCGAGAGCCTGATCGAGGCAGCGGACAATCGACCACTAGCCGGTTTGACGCGCCACGACATCCAGCGTGCGCTCGCCAAGTTGCACGGCAAAGGCTGGTCTCCGCGCACGCTGGCCGTCACGCTGTCGGCGTGGCGCGCCTGGTTTCGCTATCTGGGCAAGATTTCCAACGAGTTCAGCCCCACGGTGTTCACCGGCATCAAAGCGCCGAAAGCCCCGAAGCGACTGCCCAATGCGCTTTCTGAAGTCGAGGCAGTGCGCCTGGTGACCCTGCCAGAGCCGGATGGTGCCGCGACAGCTGTCACGCCATACGCTGCAGCACGCGATCAGGCAATGTTCGAGGTGCTCTATGGCTGCGGTATCCGGATCGGCGAGCTGGTCGGGCTCGATCTCAACGACGTTGACCTTGCCAACGCCGAGATGCGTGTTTTCGGCAAGGGGCGCAAAGAGCGCATCGTGCCGCTTGGTGAGCCGGCGCGCGTGGCATTGCGTGCGTGGCTGGATGAGCGCAACAGGCGTGCTGCCGCAGCAGCGAGTGAAGCTGGCTCGGCACTCTTTCTTGGTGCTCGCGGTGAGCGCATCAGTCCGCCGGTGGTGCGCAAGGCGCTCAAGGCACGTGCGCTGCAACAGGGTATTACTTCGAATGTGTATCCGCACCGACTGCGGCATTCGTTTGCCTCGCATGTGTTGCAGAGTTCCGGCGACCTGCGGGCGGTTCAGGAGCTGATGGGCCATGCGAGTATCGCGTCAACGCAGGTTTACACCCATCTGGATTTTCAGCATCTGGCCAAGGTCTACGATCAGGCACATCCGCGAGCCCGCAAGAAGCCGCGTGCCGATCGTTAATCGTTGATCAGGGCGAGCGAATGAACGTTGCCGCCGGACAGGCGATCACTTGCGGTGACATGTGCTCCGGATTTGGCTTGCCGCGTGCGGTGAACACATCCATCACTTCACCGCGCCAGACGACGCGATAAGTTCCTGGCGGTGCGACGTCATAGGCGTCCTGCAGTTTGATACGGTGAGTATGCTGTGCGCCGGCCTTGAGGTGTAGATACTCCGATGCCGAGGGCGGCATGCGCTTTGCCATCGCGCCGATGTACGGTACGCCAAGGCCATCACGTTCGACAGTCATGCTGTCGGCCAGCCAGCCCTCGAGTGGCGTATTGCGTTTGAGCAGGTGCAGCGACTGTTTGCCACGATTGTGCAGCGTGAGCGTAAGCACAGCCGGTTGCTCGCGCGCCAGTTGTGCGGGAATACTGAGGCGACAGACGACCTCGGTCACATGGTCGGCGGCAACGGTAGTCGCCGCCACGCTATTGACGGTCATGAACGACAGGGCGAATGCAACACCAGCATTGCGTGCGACGGGGCACAGCAATGTGGTGTTGCTCACGGCCATTGGCAGGCGATTACGGTTGTGCCGGGGTGTTTTCGGCGAAGTATTCGTGACTGTCAGCGTTCATGATGGCTTGCGAAGGATTGCTCAGTGCAAGGCTTTTGGCCGCGCTCTGGCCGTAGGCATAGTCCTGGGTGCCGGCTACGACTGTGAAGTGCGATGTCTCATGCACCAGCGTGCCAGCCTTGGAGTCGGTGCCGGTGGCCGGAGCATTCCAGAACGCGCCGCACAGATAGATTTTGTACGGTTGCGCCGGATAAACGTAAGCATAGGTATTGCTCTTCTTGCAGCTGCAGTCAAACACAATCGGCTTGGTGTTGTAGACGCTGGAGATGTTGGTGTAGTGCGATTTCACCGTGTTCCAGTTTGCCGACGAGAATGTGCCGAACCACGTCTTGTAGCGTGTCGTGCCCGACGGCGTGGTGTTGGTCAGATAGCTGACCGCCCCGTCGGAATAGGTCAACGCGTTGCCGAGTGCTGTTACCAGCGACGACTTCTGGCTTGCCGTGCATTTTCCGGTGTAGCTGATGCCACCTGCACCGGCGGCTTTTTCGTAGTCAATGTTGCCAATCAGGTCGCGGAATGGATTGACTTCGACGCCGATGCTGATGCTGTCCGATGCCTGAACAAGGCTGGTCGCAGCGTTCTGTGCCGCTGTTGCAAAACTGACCTGATAAACACCGCCTTCGCTGAGGTCGAATGCGCTGGAGAGCTCGTAGCTCGCGCTGATTGATTCACCCGGAGCAAGTACGATCAATTCGTCGGCCGTGGGCGCAGCACGTTTGACCAGTGCGGCGAGATACGGGACCGCAGCACCGTCACGAGTCACTTTGAGAAACGATCGATCGGCATCATCAGCGTCAAGTAGCCACTGCGGCAGCGTGACGGTGGTCGTCCCGGTATTGGTGAACAGGACGTTGATGTTCACATCTTCCGAGGCGCGGTGATAGGCCTTGGCGGACTGAATCGATGTGCGAACGGACGACTCCTGATCGCCCTGTGTTGCTTCAAACGTTCGTGGATTGGGTGCAGCACTGGTAGACGCAACACCCACAGCCAACGCCGATACGGCGAACAGGCTCCAAATTCGTTTCATATCGAATGCTCCTGGTTATAAGAAAACTGCGGCTGTGTGCCGCAGCGAGCATTGACGTTATGCGAGTTTGTACAGGCAGTCAATATGCTGTTGGCATTTCAAACGTCCCGAT
>CAYMSY010000140.1:0-2697 GCA_964393195.1 uncultured Alcaligenaceae bacterium
GAGTTCACCTCAAACGATGGGTTCTCGGTGGTCGCCCCGTTGAACATAAACAGTCCCGATTCGACATGTGGCAGGAAGGCATCCTGCTGGCTCTTGTTGAAACGATGCACCTCGTCAACAAACATGATCGTGCGCCGCCCGAACTGCTCGCGCGTCATCTGCGCCCGCTCCACCGCCTCGCGAATGTCCTTGATGCCCGCCATCACGGCGGACAGGGCGATCATTTCAGCGTCAAACGCGTCAGCCAGCAACCGCGCCAACGTTGTTTTTCCGACGCCCGGCGGGCCCCAGAAAATCATGGAATGCGGTACTCCCGCCTTGATCGCGTTGGCCAGCGGCTTGCCGTCCCCCAGCAGATGACGCTGTCCCACGACTTCGGCGATGCTCTTCGGACGCAGCCGCTCCGCCAACGGTGCGCTGGCCGTGCTACTGGATGACGTTATTGCAGCTGACATGGTGCAATCGTAACAAGCGATGCCAAGTCGGCTCGGAACAGGGGCGCACCAAGGACGACCTTGGAAAAACACGAGCTCCGCAAAACTGTGCTGATGCGCCTGACCGGGCAGGTGGTCACGCGGCGCGAAAGGGCGGCAAGTATGACAACCGACATTCCTATGATTCTGGATTTGATGAAGGGCGAACACGGGTGGAATGCCTGTTTCATGCTGAATGATTGGGCCAATCGCGGCATCGAGGTTTGCATGGCGGGCGCATCCCGCCTGATGGCGCATCGAACTGATTTCGATTGGCAACGATCCAATATGACGACGCGCTGCGATTAAGCACACAATTGATGACTTTGGCATGACCCTAGCCACGCCATCGTTTGTTACAACGAAACCGGCTTGGGGCAAATCGCCGGGAACACACAAAACAAGAACGTGTCCGCTCCAGCTGGTGGCTCGTCAGGGATGGTTGTTGATGTCACGCATGTTTTCTTCGCTGCGCGCTGCACTGCTGATTCCGTTTGTCGGAGTCGTGGTGCTGGTCGCCGTTTCCATCTCACTGCTGTCGTACCGGACCGGACTCAAGGCGGTGGATGAATTGTCGGAGCAATTGCTGCTCGACATTTCCAATCGCGTGACGCAGGCGACCAGCCGCCACCTCGGCAGCTCTTCGGTCATGCTCAATGTACTGGTGCCGGAAGTCGCTACCGGCGGCAACGCTGGTAGCGGCACCAATCTGGTGCCCGAGTCGCTCGCCGAATTTGAACAACGCATGTGGATTGCGTCCAATCTGCAATCGGGCGACGAGAGCTATCTCTATTTCGGCGCCGGCGACGGCGGTTTTGTAGGCCTTAACCGGCACAGCGACGGCAACTTCGAGCTCCGGCTGCGCGACGCCCAATCACCGGTGCGAACGGTCTTTGCAACGCGGGGCCCGGGCGATCGCGGACAGACGCTGCGCACCGACAACTACGATCCACGCACGCGACCCTGGTTTGTGGCGGCAACGCAAAAGGGCGCGCTGACCTGGTCCGATGTCTACATCGATTTCACGACCAGGGCGCTGACCGTCACACTGGCAAAACCGGTGCGCACACAACAGGGAACGCAGCGCGGCGTGGTCGCGACCGACATCCCGCTCACTGCGCTCACCGAATTCGTACGCGGGCTTCAGGTCAGCCGCACCGGCGTTGCCTTCATCGTCGAGCGCAATGGCACGTTGATCGCCACATCGACCCGTGAACCGCTTTTCGGCAACAATCCGCAACAACCGGTGCGTCTGCGCGCTGACCAGAGCACCAGTCCGCTGGTACGCCAGGCCTACGCGCAACTTCTGGCCGACACGCAGCCGCTCAAGAGCACCGTTCGCGGCGTGGAAATAGCGCGCTACTCGTTTGACGGTGATGACGGACGCGTACATATGAGCGCGACCGCGCAGCGCGATGCAGCAGGTCTCGACTGGACGATGGTGGTGGCCGTGCCGCGCTCCGACCACATGGGCAATGTGCAACGCACGATCCTGCAGAACGTCGCGATTGGTCTCGTGGCCATCGCGCTCGCGCTGGCCATCGGGCTCTGGATCATGCATCGCGTGACCGGCGACGTGCGCCGGCTGTCCGAGGCCACTCGCCTGCTTGCGCGCGGGCAGTCGCCGGAGCGGCTGTTCAGCGGACGCAGCGACGAGCTGGGCATGATCGCCAGAGCGATGGAAGATTTCAAGGAAGGCCTGCTGGTCGATCCGCTGACCGGTGCGTTGACGCGAAGTACGTTCGAGAAACGTTTTGCCGCGCACCTGAACAGTCAGCCCGAGGCAAAACTCGCCGTCGTGTTCGTCGATCTGGACCGTTTCAAGGCCGTCAACGACGAACACGGACACGCGGTCGGCGACGCAGTGCTTGCCATTTCTGCACAGCGCATTGCCTCCGCGATGCGCCGCGACGACGTGCTGTCACGCTATGGCGGTGACGAATTCGTGCTGATGTTGCCCGGCGTCACGTCTGACGACACGATGGACGCCCAGCTGGCACGCGTCAGCGCAGTGCTTGATCAGCCGATTGCGCTGGCCGGATCGAGCATCAGCGCCGGCGGCTCCTGTGGCGGCGCGCTCTACCCGCGCGATGGTACGACGCTGGATCAGCTCATCAAGGTCGCCGACGCCCGGATGTATGGCGCCAAGAAGGAACGCGCACAGCGCGAATGATCGTTTTGACGCGGTGTCGTTCGTCGTAGGTCGTCACCGTGGTCAGGCCAT
>CAYMSY010000140.1:2707-7640 GCA_964393195.1 uncultured Alcaligenaceae bacterium
CCGCGCGTTTGCGGTAAACTATCGATACAACTTTTTTGTTACACCCATATTTCATGCGGCGTAGAGCACGTTTTCCACATAAGTCGACTTATGCCAATATTCGCCGCCATGCCCTTTGTAAACGGGCATTCCTGAAAAAGCTGATCGCTACTGTTTGAGCACATCCGCGCCTTTGGGCACGGTAAAACTGAACGCATCGGCGGCCAGTTTTCCGTTCTTGCTGAGTGCTTCAAAGCGGATGATATTGGTGTTCTGAAAGGCGTCGCGCCAGCTGAGTTCGCGCGGCTGCAAGGCGACGATGGCGACACGCAGGTCCGTAAATGCAGCGTCCGGCTTCTTCGACTTCGCTTCCACGAAACCAATCGAACCCTGCGGCTCCAGCGCCTTCAGGTCAAACAGTTTGTCAGCGGCAGACGCATCCAGCAAGAGCGCCAGCGGCTGCTCATTCACGGTTTCGCCCAGCTTCTTGATCGTGACCTGGTTCAGGTCTTCATCATGCAGCCACACCGTCGTGCCATCGCTCACGATGGTCTGTTTGTATGGTTTTTCATAGACAAAACGGAATTTGCCCGGTCGCGCAATGGCGAAACTGCCCACCGACTGCCGGCTCACGCGACCATTCTTGTCGCGCACTTCCTGCGTGAAGGAACCCGCGAGCGAACTCAAGTCACGGGTGAAGCTCTTGAAATCAGCGAGCGCGTTGGCTGGGGTTTGGGCAACGGCCACACCACTCAGCATCAGGGCGGCAACAAGTACGGAAATTCGATTCATTCGGTGCTATTCATCACGTTTGGGCACCAGCACTTCGCGCTTGCCCATCGCATTGGGTCGGGTCACGATACCGGCGTTTTCCATCGCTTCGATCAGGCGCGCAGCACCGTTATAGCCGATGCGCAAACGGCGCTGCACATAGCTGATCGTCGGCTGCCGGCTTTCCAGCACGGCGGCGACGGCTTCGTCAAAGCGTGGATCTTTTTCACCATCGTTCGACCCGCCGCCATTGATTTCGTTCAGCGTCTCGGCGTCAGTGCCTTCGAGCACGCCCTCGATGTACTGCGGTGGCGCCTGCGCTTTCCAGTGCTCGACCACGCGATGCACTTCAGCATCGGTCACGAACGCACCATGCACGCGATTCGGCAGCCCCGTGCCGCCGAGCGTGTAGAGCATGTCGCCGCGGCCGAGCAGCGCTTCTGCACCCATCTGGTCGAGGATGGTGCGTGAGTCGATCTTGCTCGCGACCTGAAACGCGATACGTGTCGGCACGTTGGCCTTGATCAGCCCGGTGATGACGTCCACCGAGGGCCGTTGCGTCGCGAGGATCAGGTGAATGCCCGCCGCACGCGCCTTCTGCGCCAGTCGTGCGATCAGTTCTTCAATCTTCTTGCCGGCCACCATCATGAGATCGGCCAGCTCGTCGATCACAACGACGATGAACGGCATTTCTTCAAGCGGCTCCGGTTGATCAGGCGTCAGCGAGAACGGATTGCCGATGGGCTGGCCTTTCGCCGCAGCATCGCGAATCTTCACGTTGTAGCTCGACAGCTGGCGCACGCCCATGTGGCTCAGCAGGCGATAGCGCCGCTCCATCTCGTTGACACACCAGTTGAGCGCGTTCGCCGCGAGCTTCATGTCGGTAACGACGGGGCACAGCAAATGCGGAATGCCTTCGTAAATGGAAAGCTCCAGCATTTTCGGATCAATCAGCACCAGGCGCACTTCGCGCGGTTCGGCCTTGTAAAGCAGCGACAGGATCATCGTGTTGATGCCGACCGACTTGCCCGAACCGGTCGTGCCAGCAACGAGGCAATGCGGCATGCGGCCGAGATCGGCAACAACAGGTCGGCCCGCGATGTCCTTGCCGAGTCCCATCGTGAGCAGGCTGGACGCATCGTTGTAGGCCGCGCTACCGAGAATTTCGATCAGGCCCACGCTTTGCCGCTGCGGGTTCGGCACTTCGAGGCCCATGCACGATTTGCCTGGAATCGTCTCAACCACGCGAATGCTCATCACGCTCATCGCGCGCGCGAGATCCTTCGCCAGATTGACGATGGAATTGCCCTTGACGCCGACGTCGGGCTCGATTTCGTAGCGTGTAATCACCGGACCCGGATAGGCTGCGAGCACTTTCACCGGCACATTGAACTCGGCAAGCTTGCGCTCGATGAGACGCGACGTGAATTCGAGCGTCTCGGCCGAGACCACCGGTTGCTCCTTCGGTAGCGGTTCCAGCAAGGAAAGCTGCGGCAGGGTCGAATCCGGAATGTCGGAGAACAGCGCCGTCTGCTTCTCGCGCTCGACGCGCTCGGACAGCACGATGGGTTCGAACGTCTCGACAATCTTGATCGGTTCGTGCTCTTCGACGCGTTTGCTTTCCTCGCGGATGTAGAGCTCGCGCAACTCGACTTCCGGCGCAGCAATTTCGAAGTCGCGCTTGATTTCGCGAACCTCTTCGCGCTTCGCGCGCCAGCTCGCAAGGCCATCGAGTAGCAGCGATCCGACGCGTTCGCTGACCGAGAGCCAGGGAATCGCAAAGGCGAAACTCGCCGCGACGAACAGCAACACGATCAGCAGCAGCGTGCTCGGCACAAAACCAAGCCACTTCATGAGCGCAAATCCGACGCTCTGCCCAAGTGCGCCGCCCGCGCCCTGCGGCAGGGCCGCGAATACATGGTGCAGGCGCAGTGCCTCAAGCGCGCCGCTGCTGAGCAGCAACACGACCAGCCCGCCAATGCGCCACGGCGTTGACAGCGTGAGTCCGGTACCCGCGTCGTCGCTGCGCTCCGCCTTCGGCAACGCACGCCAGCCGGTCACCGCCAGAAACGCGAGCCCCCACCACAGCGAGGCGCCGAAAACGAAATAGCCGATGTCGCTGAGCCATGCCCCGATCGGGCCCAGCCAGTTTTTGACGCGAAGGTTGGAGCCGGTCGTCGACCACGCGGGGTCGCCCGCGCTGAAGCTCGCAAACGCGACCAGCGCCGCCAGCAGCAACGCAACGCCGATCAGCCAGACAATCCAGCGGCGCAACGTCTCCAGCCGCGCCGAGGCGGGCGTGCTGGTACGCGCGGCGCGCACGCGACGGTTGCTGGGCGGTCGAAAAATCAGGTTCTTGATGCGCTCGAACATGGCCGAAGTTTATTCCGCATGGCAACAAAAAAGGCGCCGTGTCTGCACAGGGCGCCTTGTTTGAGTGGCGAATATCAGATCAATACTTGACGCTGAGCGTTGACGGCTGCGACGAGAAATGGGCCGCGAGATTCTCGATATCCTGCTTGGTCAGCGCTGCGGCAAAGCCTTTCATGATCGCGTTGTTACGCTCGCCGGACTTGTAGTCGCGCAGCGCCTTGGCGATGTAGTCACGATGCTGGCCTGCCAGTTTCGGATTATTCGGATCGGTGCTGTTGCCGTCGGCCCCATGGCAGGCAGCACAGATTTCCTTGGCTTTGGCGGCGCCTGCGGCGACGTCAGCAGCGCTCGCGTTCACAGCGATCAATGCGCCTGCAAACAAAACAAAAATTGCCTTCATTATTTGGCCTCCGCGTAGTACGCCGCCAGATTGGCCATATCCGCCTCACTGAGCGACGCGGCGATGCCGCGCATGCTTGGATGTTTGCGTTCGCCGGACTTGTACGCCTTGAGCGCATTCACGAAATAAGCCGGATGCTGACCGGCGATTTTCGGGACGTGATAGACCTCGGGGTAGGCCGTACGCCAGCCGTCAATGCCGTGACAGCCCTGGCACATCTGGATTTTCTGTGCGCCGGCTTTGGCGTCGCCGGCCGGAGCCTGCGCCATCGCTGCGGTAACAGCAAACACGGAGAAGAAACCGGCCGCAATCGGGGCGGCACTGGCAATAAACGCGATGCGTCTCATGGGATCAGGAATTTTCAGGAAATCCAGTCAATTATATGCGGTAAGCCCGGCCCGAATGGCCGAAGCCCTTGTAATCCGGCAAAGAGACTTCATTTATCATTGTCTCTTCAGCAGGCGGCACCAAGGAGCCGAAACTACCATGAGCGACAACATCACCCACGTCACCGATTCCTCATTTGACGCAGACGTCCTCAAGTCCGGTACGCCGGTATTGGTCGATTTCTGGGCGGAATGGTGCGGTCCCTGCAAGATGATTGCGCCGGTCCTTGAGGAAGTCGCCGTCTCGCACGCCGGCAAGGTCAAGATCGCCAAGGTGGATGTCGATGACAATCGCGAAATCGCGGCCAAATATGGCATTCGCGGTATCCCGACGCTGATGATCTTCAAGAATGGCGAGCTGGCCGCTCAAAAAGTGGGCGCCCTGTCCAAGGCCCAATTGACGGCTTTTGTTGACAGCAACGTCTAAGCCCGTCACAATCCGTCTTCGTTAAGTACCCCGTCGTTCTGGCGGGGTCAAAATTCCCCTTAGAAAAATATTCGCAGCGCGCAAGCGCATCTGTTCACACAGCCCTTTTCCGCAAGCCCGCTCCGCAGATTCATGCGTTGAGCCGCTCAACCCGTCACCAGCTGGTGACTTCTTCCTTCCGCCCGTGGGCGGTAACCCTCCCTAACAGCATGAACATAGCTGAACTCAAAACAAAATCCGCCGCTGAACTGCTCGAAATCGCGCTCGCCAATGAGCTCGAAAATGCCAACCGACTCCGTAAACATGACCTCATCTTCGCACTGCTCAAGCAGCAGGCCAAGAAAGGCGAGAGCATTCGCGGCTCCGGCGTGCTGGAGGTACTGCCCGACGGCTTCGGCTTCCTGCGCTCGCCCGAGGCGAGCTACCTGGCCGGTACCGACGACATCTACATCTCGCCGTCGCAAATCCGCCGCTTCAACCTGCACACCGGCGACACCATTGAAGGTGAAGTGCGCACGCCGAAAGAAGGCGAGCGCTAGTTCGCACTGACCAAGCTAGATTCGGTCAACGGCCTGCCGCCGGAAGCCGGCAAGAACA
>CAYMSY010000141.1:0-2569 GCA_964393195.1 uncultured Alcaligenaceae bacterium
GAGCTTAAATAAAAACTGAAGAAACGCCACCACACGCCCTTATGTGCAGTGCCGATTGGGCTAAGTACCCACGGCACGACCACGAGCAGTGCAGATGCGGTCAGGAGCACAAAGAAAGTTGCACCGAACACACCAAACAACGGCGCAATGCCAGAAAACGCGCCGAGCGGCGCCTGACTAACGCCCACACTCAACCACTCAAATCCGGTAAACAAATGCGCTCGCAAATACTCGGCAAACGTCCACGCCGAAGCGAACACAAACGCAAAGAACCACGGATTTTTTGGCTTTGCCCATGCCGTGAATGTTGCTGCCAGCATCGGATACAGTGCGAGGAAGGCGCAAAACAGGAACGCCGAGAACCACGCGAGCGCAAGCGGCATGCCGCCGAATTCGTTCATGCTCACGCGCACCCACGCCACACCCGCGAGGAAGTAAGCGAGGCCAAAAATGAAGCCGATCAGCGCGCCGCGTTTGACCGTCGGTGCACGAGCGATCAATGCCGCGAGCACGGCGAAACCGATGTACGGAACCCACCACCAGCCGATGGGGGCGAAACTGAGCCAGCCGGTCAGGCCGCCCGCGACCATTGCCGCAACGAGGTGAACGATCAAACCCGCTCCACCGTCATCAGCCAAACCCGCCGCCCGTCGGCGCGCAGCACGGTGAACTTGAATCCACCGAGCACGACCGATTCGCCGCGATGCGGGACGCGCGCCAGCTCATGGGTGATGAGTCCGCCGACGGTGTCGGAATCGTCATCGCTGAACTCGGTGCCGAATTTTTCGTTGAATGCGCTGACCTCGGTGGAAGCTTTCACGCGCCATTTGGTCGCGCTCTCGGCGATGATGTTGTCGGCTTCTTCGTCGTAGTCGTATTCGTCGATGATTTCGCCGACGATCTGTTCGAGCACGTCTTCCAGGGTGACCAGTCCCGCCACGCTGCCGTGCTCGTCAATCACGATGGCCATGTGGTTGCGTTGCGAGCGGAACTCGCGCAGCAGCACATTCAGGCGCTTGGTCTCGGGCACGAATACAGCGGGACGCAGCACGGCTTTCAGGGAAAACGCGTCGGCGTTCACGAGATAGGCGAGCAGATCCTTCGCGAGCAGGATGCCGACGACTTCATCGCGGTTTTCGCCGATCACGGGATAGCGTGAATGGCGCGTCTCGACCATTTCGGCGATGACTTCGGCGGGTTCGTCATCGAGCTCAATCACGTCCATCTGCGAGCGCGGCACCATGACGTCGCTCACGGTCATCTCCGCAACCTGCAGCGCACCCTCAAAAATGGACAGCGCGTCGGCGTCGAGCAATTTGCGTTCGTGCGCATCGCGCAGCATTTCGAGCAGGTCTTCGCGATCTTCCGGCGCGCCGGACAGCATCGTGGACAAGCGCTCAAACAGGGACGGTTTCGGGCGCGGTTCGGTGTCGCTCATGATGGAAAGAAAGCGTAGCAGCTTTTCGCTGAAACGACATCGGCAAAGGGCTCAAGCATAAAAAACGACAGATATCGACTTTTGCTTTTTCGCAACGCCAAGCCCTTTGCAGAAAGGGATGCAGCAAAAAGCTGACAGGTAAAACTCATTCGACTTCATACGGGTTTTTTATACGAAATCGCCGCAGCACGGCTATCTCGATGGCTTCCATCGCGGCGGCATCGGCGTCGTTCTCATGGTCAAAGCCCTGAGCATGCAGCATGCCATGCACCACCATGTGGCCGTGGTGAGCAGCGACCGGCTTCTTCTGCTCGCGGGCTTCGCGAGCGATGACGGGGGCGCAGATGACGATGTCGGCGCCGTAATTGTTGTTCGCGGCCTTCGCGGCAGTCCGTGCAAACGGCGAAACGGCAGGCTCCTGCACAAACGTGAGCACATTGGTCGCGTAATCCTTGCCGCGAAAATCGCGGTTCAGCATACGGCCCTCTTTTTCATCCACGTAACGAATCGTCACGTTACCCTCGGCCGCCTTGCCATGCGTTGCCAGCGCCCAGCGCCGGACCTGCGCACGATTCGGCAAATGCTTCGCGTTCGACGCGAACTGCACTGACACCGAGAGCGTCACGAATTGTCCTGTGCGCTTTGCCGTTCGTAGGCGTTCACGATCTTCTGCACCAGTGGATGGCGCACTACGTCGACGCTCGTAAAGCGCGTGAACGCAATGCCCGGCACGCCATGCAATACATGCTGCGCATCGTGCAGGCCGCTTTTCTGGTTCTTGTTCAAGTCGTTCTGCGTAGGATCGCCCGTGACGACGGTTTTGGTGCCGAAACCGATGCGCGTCAGGAACATCTTCATCTGCTCGGGCGTGGTGTTTTGCGCCTCGTCGAGGATGATGAAGGCGCCGTTCAGCGTGCGCCCGCGCATGAAGGCGAGCGGCGCGACCTCGATGGTGCCGCGCTCCATGAGCTTGGTCGTTTTCTCCAACCCCATCAGATCAAACAGTGCGTCATAAAGTGGCCGCAGATACGGATCCACCTTCTGGATCAGATCGCCCGGCAAAAACCCCAGCCGTTCGCCCGCTTCCACGGCGGGCCGCACGAGCACGATGCGCTTGATCAGGTCGCGCTC
>CAYMSY010000141.1:2669-7587 GCA_964393195.1 uncultured Alcaligenaceae bacterium
GCAAGCGTCAAATTGTCGATGGGCTCAAGCGAGAGCTCGAGCGTAGTGGTGTTCAAATGATTTGCAGCAAAAGCGGAAGAACCGCTATTTTCGGGCTTTTGCGCGTCACCCGCAAATGACAGGCAATTCCCGGTCAGGCTTCGGGCTACATGCAGGCGCGATAAATCTCCGCAATCGACACGTGCCCCGTGCGTGCCTGCTCCACGCCGTTGACCGGCAGCGGAATCATGCCGCTCTCAATGGCAAGCTTGCGGAACTCGTCGCTCGCCACGCCGGCTTCGACGCGACCACGGATCTGGTCGGTCATCACCATCAACTCATAAATGGCCATCCGTCCGGCGAATCCCGTGAAATGGCACTGTTCGCAACCTGCGCCCTTCATGAATTTGTCAGTCGCGCTGAGGCCGAGATTCTCGCGAAGCAGAGGATCAATCGCCTCCGGCACACGGCAATGCGGACAGTTCTTGCGCACCAGGCGCTGCGCCAGCACGCCGATCACCGCCGAGCGGATCATGTACGGTGCGATGCCGATTTCGAGCAGACGCACCAGGGTGCTGGCGGCGTCGTTGGTATGCAGCGTGCTGAACACGAGATGACCCGTCAGTGCGCTTTCCACCGCGATCTTGCAGGTTTCCAGATCGCGCATTTCGCCGATCATGATCACATCCGGATCGTGTCGCAGGATGTGCCGTAGCGCCTGCGGGAATCCGAAGTCAATCTGAGGCAACAACTGGATCTGCCGCGTGTTCTGCAGCTCGTACTCGATCGGGTCTTCCACCGTCACGATATTGACGTTGTCCTTTTTCACTGCCTGCAGCGCGGCATAAAGCGTGGTCGTCTTGCCAGACCCGGTGGGGCCGGTGACGAGAATGATGCCGTAGCTGCGCCGGATCAGATCGAGAAAACGTGCCTTGTCCGACGCCTTGAAACCGATTTCGTCGATCGAGCGCAGACCCGCGCTCTTGTCGAGGATGCGGATCACCACGCTTTCGCCGTATTGCACCGGGATGATGGAAACGCGCAAATCGATGGGTTGCTCGGCCACCAGAAGCCGGATGCGACCATCCTGCGGCAGGCGACGCTCGGTAATGTCCAGACTCGCCAAAATCTTGATGCGACTGACCACGGCCGGCAGTAGCGCCGCGCGCAAACTGCGCATCGGCACCAGCGTCCCGTCAATACGGAACAGCACTTCGAACTCATGCTTGCCCGGACGGATATGGACGTCCGATGCTTTCAGTTGCACACCGTCATTCAGCAATGAATCAACGAGGTTGACAATGGGCGCGCGCTTGGCGACGTGCTCGGCATCGCGCCAGATGCGGGTCTCGTCCTGCTCGGCGTGCTGTTCCTGTTCCAGCGCCAGCTCGGTCAGGGTACGCAGCTCCTCGGCTTCCTGTGCCGAGCGGTACATGCGGTTGATTGCTTCATCGACCTGCACTGCCGGTGCGCGCACAAACAGAAAATGTCGCTGCAGCGCAAAGCGCAACACGACGAGCGCTTCTTCGTCCGGCAATTCTGCAACCGCCAGCACCACGGCGTCGTGCCACAGCATGAGCGGTACCACCCGGTAGCGCTCCGCGACCGCACTGGACAGCAGCGCAATCGCCTTCGGTTCGAGATCGAAGTGTGTGAGATCCACTTTCGGAATGTCGCGCACGGCGTGCAGGGTTTGCCGGGCAACGTCAAGCGCCACCGGATTGGTCGCTCCAGAGGACGTCGCAACCAACAGTCGTGCACGGTCCACTTCCAGCCGTCCGGGCGGCTCAGCCCGACCGAGTAACTGCCCATAGGCGGAACTTGACGCGGAATGCGCCTCAAGCAGCGACTCCAGCTCGTCAGGATTCTGGACGATTCGTTCTCTGGTTTTCTCTAGAAGCATGATCTTGTTGTGTCCGGTCAATCGCGCCACGAGCCCTCACCCGTGTCGCCGACGGTCCTGACACAGGCCCTCACCTGTGCAGATGACCACTTTTAAGGCAATGACCGCCTGTTTGACGTGATCATAATCAAGCGGGCGGCTGTTCCATTAGAGCGCTCTAGTACAACGTCATAATGAAAGCGGACATGTCGCCGTGCTGCGACGTTGCAGTGTTGAACTGTCGGGCAACTAACCGGTGTTGCGAAGTCCTGCGGCGAGACCGTTAATGGTCAGGTGCAATGCGCGTTGCGTGCGTTCTTCAAGATCGCCCGAGCGCACGCGGCGTATCAATTCGATCTGCAGGTGATTCATCGGATCGAGATACGGGAAGCGATTGCGGATCGAGCGTGCGAGCGTCGGGTTATCTGCCAGTGGCGCCGCGCCGACGATGCGGTCGTAGGCATCGCGCGTGCGATGCCATTCGTCGTGAATAGCCGTCCAGACGCGGTCACGGATGACACGATCCTGCACCAGCGACGAATATGCCGCTCCGATTTGCAGATCGGTTTTTGACAACACCATGCCCAGATTGGACAGAACCGTCGCGAAGAACGGCCACTCCTTTGCCATCGCCTGCAAATCGCTCATCGCATCGGGTGTTTCCTCAAGGATGCGGGCGACAGCGCTGCCGAAGCCGTACCAGCCGGGCAATGCGATGCGCGCCTGCGCCCAGCTGAACACCCACGGAATTGCGCGCAGATCCTCGATGCGGGCGCCGGCCTTGCGCGACGCCGGGCGCGAACCGATATTGAGCTCCGCGATTTCCTTGATCGGCGTGCTCTCGCGAAAGTACGTAACGAAACCGTCGTCACCGTACACCAGCGTGCGATAGGCGGTGAATGCATGTCCGCTCAGGCGGTCTGCGATTGCCTCAAACCGTGCCTGTTTCTGGCTGTCGTCGGTGATGTTCGGCAACAAGGTGCTCTCAAGCACCGCGGCGACAAGCGTCTCCAGATTGCGCTGGGCAAGGTCCGGGTCGCCATACTTGCTGGAAATGATCTCGCCCTGTTCGGTCAGTCGCAGAAAACCGTTGACCGCACCCGCCGGCTGTGCACGAATCGCCTCATAGCTGGGCCCGCCACCGCGTCCGACGCTGCCGCCACGGCCGTGGAACAGGCAGAGCCGCACGCCGTGCTTGCCAAAACACTCGACCAGCGCCTGTTGCGCGCGATAGAGCGACCAGTTGGCAGTGAAGTAACCGCCATCTTTATTGCTGTCGCTGTACCCGAGCATGATTTCCTGCGCGTCCCCCTGCGCCTTGATCCAGCGCCGGTAGAGCGGATGCGCGAAGGCAGCGGCCATCACGGCGGGTGCGTTCTGCAGGTCTTCAATCGTTTCAAAAAGCGGCACGATGGCCACGGCAAGATGCGGCACGTCGCCGCCACGCGCAAGCCCGACTTCCTTGCATAGCGTCGCCACCTCAAGCAGGTCGGATACCGACTCGCCCTTGCTGATGATCATGCGTGGCAGTGCGGCCGTGCCAAATCGCGTGTGTACTTCGGCCGCCTTGCGGAAAATCGCCAGTTCGGACAGCGCCGTTTCCGACAGCTTCATGTAGGGCGATGCCAGCAGTCGCGCGCTTTCCAGTTCCCGGCCCAGCAGCGCGACTTTCTCGGCCTCACTCAACGCCGAATAATCGGCACAAATGCCGCAACCCGCCAGCAGTTCAGCGACGACTGACTCATGCACTGCCGAGTTTTGCCGCAGATCGACCGGGGCCAGATGAAACCCGAAAATCTGTACTGCCCGCTTGAGCGGCAGCACGCGCGCGTCGGCGATCTCATGCGAGCCGTGACCGGCCAGCGAATCGGCAATGGTCTCCAGATCATCGGCCAGCTCTTCGGCAGTCGCGTACGGAGCGGCGTGTGCGTTATGCGGTCGCCGCGCGGTCGCGTGACCGGTAAAACTGCGGTACGTTGCCGCGAGCCGGCTGTACATGCCGGTCAGCGCGCGGCGATACGGCTCGTCAACCCGGAAACGCGAATCGTCCGCTGCACGCTCGGCAAGGTCCGCAAGTTCCGCGCTGACGTCCACGAGGCGACTTGACATTGCGAGCTCGGCGCCGAGCGTATGAATTTCCGCAAGGTAATGCGACAGCGCCAGTTCACTCTGGGTATCGGTGACATATTGCAGCGTGTCGGCATTGACGAAGGGATTGCCGTCACGATCGCCGCCGATCCACATGCCGATCTTGAAAAACGCGGGCAGCTCGACAATCGTAAGATCATGTTCGGCAAGGGCGTTTAGCGTATTGCCGGTCAGTCGCGGTACCTCGGTCAAAAAGCTGGCGCGAAAGTAGTTCAGCGCATTGTCGATTTCGTCGCGCACCCTCAGCTTGGTCAGGCGCAACATCGCCGTCTGCCACAACTGCAGGATCAGGCGGTGCAACGTCGCCTCGCGCTCATCCTCATCGGCAGCGAGCGCATGGGCAATGGCGCGTTCGGCATCGAGAATGCTTTGTCGCTTGATCTCGGTCGGGTGCGCCGTCAGTGTCGGACTGATGGTTGCGCGCGCAAGGCAATGCCAGATCTCGTTGCCGCTCACATTCGCCGCCTTCAGCGTCGCGAACGCGGCCGTGAGCGAACCCGCCTGGGGCGCCGAACCACTGCGTTTGTGATGGCGGCGGCGCCGGTTCTGCTGCACATCTTCCGCGATGTTCGCGAGGTGCGAAAAGTAGGTGAACGCACGCACGACGTCGAGCGTTTCCTCAATGCTCAAATCGGCCAGCAGCGCATCCAGCGGCCGATGCGAAGCACCTTCACGATGAAAGCGCACCGACTCCTGACGAATGGACTCCACCTTGTCAAACGTCGTGGCGCCTCGCTGCGCGCGAATCACATTGCCGAGCAATCGCCCGAGCAATCGGGTATCGGATTTCAGCGGCGCGTCTTTGTCGTCGTGGGCGGGCGTTGCGGTGTCCATTGCCAGATTATGCTGCAACGCACAACTACTTGAAACTACGGCTTACACCATCGTTCAGACACCATATCAACGCTT
>CAYMSY010000142.1:0-7547 GCA_964393195.1 uncultured Alcaligenaceae bacterium
TTTTTCGCCATAAGTCGACTTATGGCGATATTCTTATTCAAGCCCTTCGTGGACGCCATTTCAACAAAAAGTTGATGGCCAATTTTGGCCCATTCGTCACACTACGAGCTAGTCAGGACACCATGTGCAGCGAGCGCGTCGTGCACGCTCTGCCGCCGGTCGATGATCTCGGAACGCCAGCCGCGGGCCCGCGCTGCCTGCACGTTGCGCGGCGAATCGTCGAGGAACAGTGTGTCTGCGGGGTCCAGCCGGAGTTGCCGCTCCGCCGCAGCGTAAATCGCGTCATCAGGTTTCGCCAGCTTGACGCGACCGGAAAAAATGCCGTCCTCAAAGTGCGTAATCCACGGACAACGCGCTTCGAGCACATGGGCGAATTCGACCGGCATGTTTGACAGATAAAGCACGCGGTGTTCGCCGTGCGTACCTGCCGCGAGCGCCTGCATGAGCTCGACTGTTGAATCGAACACCGGCAACACATGCGGAATTCGCTCGATGAATGCCCGCAACCCCGCTTCGTCGAGCCCCAGACGCCGTGCACTGCGCGCCGCCAGTTCGGCCGCGTCCAGCAAGCCCAGATCAAAGTCCAGCCAGTCCTGATGATTGATCAAGGTATCGGCAAGCGCATCCGGGAACTGCGCCCGACCATCGGCGGCGGCGTAGTGTGACCGGATGAGCTGCGACGGATTCCATTCGACCAGCACATTGCCGAAATCAAAGACGATGTTCATGCGTGAAGCATAGGCGATTGCGCGAAGCCCGTGCGCGCGGAACGGTGTGACGTGATGAAATAGCAAACCGGTATCCACCGGGCAACCCGTCCCGCACAACTGCCATGATCAACGCCACCGCCGAGCTCTTCGAATCCCTGATCGGTCAGGACCTTGCAATCACGACCGCAAGCGGCAGCGAATCATGGCGAGTGGAAAGCGTCAAACGGCGCGAACAGCACGGCCTGCGCAGCGACCAGCCGTTCAATGTCTATCTCAGCGCGCCCGCTAGCGATCGTCGCGAGCAAGGCATTCGTCAGTGCGTTTTGCCCGGCGGCGATGCGCTTGAGTTCTTTGCGGTTCCCATCGCGGCGAGCAAGGACAGCGTGTCGTACGAACTGGTGTTCAACTAAGACTTGTCAGGCTCGTACTTCGGCGACCGTCGGCGGCGGGCAGACCATGTAAAGGTACAGCCCGCGCAGTTCGACTTCGCGAAAGCCCTGCCGCTCGTATAGACGTCGTGCCGGATTGAACGGCTCGACGTGCAACCCCATCGGGACGCCGGACGCATGGGCGTGCCGCAGCAGCGCGTCACTGATGGCGCCGCCAATGCCGTGATTGCGCGCGGCTTCAATCAGCGTGATTTCCATCAGGCGAAGCTCTTTGCCGGTCTGTTCGAAGTACAGGCGACCGACCGGTGCACCGCTGCGCTCGATGATGAGGAGTTGCGCTTTCGGATAGTGCTGACGGTAATGCGCGTGCTGCGCGTCGAACTGCTGACGACAGAACGCCTGCTTCTGCGCGTCGGTCCAGTCTACGGTGTTCAACTCCGCCTGACGCGTCAACGCGTAAACCGTGGCGGAGAAATCGAGATCGGCAGCGTCGGCTTCGGCGCGGAAGGTAATGCGCTCGGCGGGAAGCGCGGCCGCAAGCGCCGCGCTTAACCAGACGAGCGCCGAAGGCGGTTCGCTCAGATCCACTCGCCGTGAACGGCGAAGCTGATGTACGGGAAGTCGAGTCCGAGCAGGCGTGACTCGCGCACCGGTGCGCGCAGCTCGCCGCTGTAGGCATACCGGCCAAGCTCCGGCGGCAAACCCGTTGCTGCACGCGGTCCGGCGAGCACGTAGACGCCCGGTCGCAGCAAGGGGCCGTTGCCACTCGCCTGAAAGCCGAAGAACGCGGAGCTACGCTTGCCGGACGATGCGGCGACATACGTCACCTCAAACCCGGCGAAGGCGTCGTCATGTGCACTGAACAGCACGGACTGACTGGTGCCGCCGGCACGTTTCGGACCGTGCGACCACAGCTCGTGTCGCGCCACGACACCATCCGCCGTGTTGTGCACGGCTACCACCTTGAGCTCATCGTTCGCAAGCGCGCCCGCGCCGCCGGCAAACCCGTGGAACGAAACATCACGAATCGGCGCAAGCACCTTGACGCCGCTGTTCGCGGAAGGTCGCAGCCCGGCGATCATCTTTTCGTCTTCGGCAAATCGCGACAGCGCGAACGGCAGCGCACCGCCGAGATCACGCGCAGCGACCGTTTCAGCAACGAGAACACGCCCGCCGCCTTTTTGTCCGTCAACAACACCGGTGGCGTCCGGCACGCCCACCCACACGGAGCCGGCCCCCGCGACGGCAACACCTGCCGTCGTGGCTGCTGACACCGATAAAAACCCTCGTCTGTCCATTTTTTTATAGTCCTTGCTACTTTTCTGCTACCCGCGCGGCGGAAACACGCCCTGCATGGCGATGCAGAAGTAGAACGTCAAATACGGTTGCATATTGTTGTGCGGCTGATCGCCGCCTGCTGGTGCCAGCGTATTGGGCGACATCTGCGCTATTGCGCCGGGCACGCCGTACAACAAGCCGCCCGTTGAACGCGCCATCGCCTCCGTGGGACCGGGAATGCGGTCCTCCCCGATATCGTTGTATGTACGCATCGGGTGAGAGTGTGACGGAATTTCCGACTCAAGAAGGGACACGGTCTCACTTCCGCCAGTTTCGCCCAGGTCATGAAGCGAAAGCCCCGGTCCTTGTCCGGGATGCATGGGCGCCCGACCCTGCAAGTCCGGCAAAGCGAAGTTGCTCTTGCCGTTACCGCCGTAAGTGGTGCCAAGCAACGAAAACAATGCTGTGTTCTGTGAAAGCGGAAGCAGCTGGCCGTCACACCACGCCCAGCCCTTGGGGGCGAAGTTGAACGGGAAGATGCGAATTTCAGCGACGAAAGGGTCCATATTGCTCTCCGCGAATCACGTTGGCGACGGGAAGATCCCGAACAATGAAATGATGAAGTCCACACACAGGTAGGGCTGAAAATTCGTGTGAGGTTGACTACCGCCGACGGACGTAACCGCCTGCGGTGACAACGCAAGGTTCGGTGTCGCGGCGAAGAGCGGGGTGGCGGTCAACGGCGCGCCAAGCACATTGCCACTGACGTTGGGCACGGTGGTCTGATCCGCCGACGCCAGCATAGGATGGCTGTGCGCCGGAATCTGGTTGACGGTCAGTGTTACCTCTTCCACCCCACCTGTTTCGGCCAAAATGAAACCATTGCCCTGATGTATCGGGATCCGGCCGCGAAGGTCCGGCAAGGCATAGGTTGACTGCCCGTCCCCGCCGTATGTCGTTCCGATCAGGTTGAACAGGGTCTCGTACTCCGAAATCGGAATCAACTGTCCTTCGCAAAACATCCAGCCAGCGGGCGCAAAATTACCCGCAAACATCCGAATTTCACCAACATAGGGTTGTGCCATTTTCTTGTCTCCTCAGGTTGGGCTCGGGAAGATGCCTTGCAGCGCGATACAGAACGACAGAACCAGGAACGGCTGCATGTTGAGATGGGCCTGACTACCGCCGACATTACCAATCGTGGCCGGATTCAGGCTCGTTAGTGATGTGGCCGGCCGATAGGCGTCGTAGTTCGCCGAGTTGGCGAGCAGCAGATTGGCAGCAGGAGTCCCTGCTGTACCTGTTGCGCTTGTTGCCTGCGCCACGTGCATGTGCGTCGGGATTTCGGCGATGGACAACGTGTGCGCCTGCTCACCACCGCGTTCACCCAACGTATGGCCCGAACCAACGTGAATCGGCGTTCGGCCACGGCTATCGGGTAACCCGAAGTTGACCCGCCCGTCGCCGCCGAACGTAGTTCCCAGCAGCGAAAACAACCCCTGATTCTGGTTGATCGGCAGCAACTGCCCGTTGCAAAGTGCCCATCCTCTCGGAGGGAACACAAAGCTCATGATTCGAATTTCGGCGAGAAATGGTTCAGCCATGATGTTCCTTCTTTAGTGGAAGTGTTCGCTACAAGTTGCAGGGTGGCGGTTTTAAGGCAGAGTGGGGGCTGTTGGAGCGGTACAAATCGTATTGGTCAGTCCAATGGTTCCAAGCACTTCGTTTGTCGCGGTGTGGTTCGCGTCAAGTTCAAGCGCCGCCGTATTTCCGCCAATCGTTGGTGGCAAGTCGTAAAGGTTTGCGACCGCGACCGGGGTACCACCACCCTGTTGACGCGCACGAACCGCATTGACAGCGGGGGCTGTTACCGTGGCATTGTTGTTGGCGATGTGCATGCAGGCCGTGGAACTCTGCCGAGCATTGACGGAGATCGCGTTCACACCGTTCACCGCATCGGTACCTGTCACCGTATTGTTGAGCACTGTTGTATGGAAATTCGGGTTCGTCCCGGCATCAGGCGTATTCACGTGAATCCCGTTGAAACTGCCGTTG
This sequence comes from uncultured Alcaligenaceae bacterium, assembly GCA_964393195.1. Taxonomy (GTDB): domain Bacteria; phylum Pseudomonadota; class Gammaproteobacteria; order Burkholderiales; family Casimicrobiaceae; genus Casimicrobium. Next base: position 4,433 of record CAYMSY010000142.1, read on the forward strand.
ACTGTCACGGTGTTGTCGTGGATATGCACGAATGCAGGTGCACCGGCCCCCGCTGTGCTCGTCAGCAGGCTCAGGATGGTGTGGTTGGTACTACCTGTTTGTGGCGTCGTAACCACGTTGTTGCGGATACGTGCATGGAGCTGCGACGCGGCCGTCGCGTTGCCCGGCGTTTGGCCAACGAATATCGTGGTGCCACCGAAACCCGTTGTCGTTGTACCCGGCACGAGGTTGTTGTTGATGTCGACGAAGAGCTGCCCGTTGACGCCGTTGGAGAAGACTACGCCCTCGTTGCCGTGGTTGATGCCCTTGCTCCAGCGTGAGTTTTGCAACGTGAAGTGCACAACGGATGACTCATTGGCGGCCGCCTGAATCGCCTGCGACTTGTTGTCGTCGAATTGACTGTTGTCGACGAGCACGAAAGCGGTGGCGGTACCACGCATTTCCATCTGGATACCGTCGCCACCACCACCGATGCTATTGCTCTTGACGACAGTACGTGTCACGGTGAGATGGGAGTTTCCACTCTGTCCATACAACTCAACGTTGTGTTCAATGCCGCCACTGATGGTGGAGTCGGTGATGAAGTTGTTTCCGAGCAGTCCGTTACTGGTCGTCAACTGACCAAACACCATCGGAGCGTCCTGTCCGCCTGTCGTCACGCCAATGCTTCCGTCGATCACGCTTCGGTTAAACGTGAAGCCGGTGACATTGGTACCGTAGATGCCATAGTTGTGCGCGGCAGTCCCGGTAATGCGCATGCGTGTCAGCGAAACGTTCGCCGTGTTGTCAAGGCGAATGCCGGTGGCTGCATTCTGGATCGTACCGCCAGTGCAGTCCGCTGTCGCGGGCGCCGTAGCGACCGTGTTCTTGTCAACGACCGCACCGCCACAGCTACCTGCCGAATTGCCGACAACTGTCAGCCCGCCAGCCGCGCCAGTATTGCTCAGATTGATGCCGGTGGTCGGGCCAGTTGCACCGCCCGCATTGATGCTCCTGAACGTCAGGCCGGTCGCAGCGATATTGGTACCGGTCACAGTCAGCGCGGTGCCCGTCGTCGTTGCCAGCGTATTGACAATGGTCGTGTTGTTTTGCGTAGCGCCGACTGTGCCGCCGCCGGTGGCCGTGAAGGCCGCGTTCGCTCCCGTCGAGGCAGCAATGCCCCCCGTGAAGTTGATCGTTGCGCCGGTATTGGTGGTCAGCGAAATGCCTGTTCCGTTGTCGGTGACGACGCCACTGAAGGTCACGGTGCCGCCGGTTTTGCCGGTGACATTGACCGTCCGCGAGCCTGCGCCTGACGTGATGGTGCCCGCGTAACTCACGGTGCCGGTGCCGCCGCTTACGAGGAAGCCTGTGGCGGAGCCGCTAATCGCGCCGCCATTGACGGTGAGGTTTCCGGCGAGTGCGGTAAGCGATACGCCAGTTGTACCGCCGGTCGACGATACGGCATCGAAAGTGGCTGCTGCTGTACCCGTGTTAAGGCTCAGCGCCGGCAAGCCGCCGGTAATGCTGACGTCGGATGCGGTCAGGGTGCCGAAGTTGGTTCCACTGAGCGTAGGCCCACTCGGGCTGGTCAGGTTCAGACCACGAATGGTGTTGCCATTCGCGAGCGTCACCGTCGTGCCGCTAGACGTGATGAACGGCCGAGTTGCGTTGATGGCAGGTCGGGCCGGGATCGTGCCAACCGGTGGCGTGGTGGTACCGAACACGGCATCGAAGCTGACCCCCGTTACGCCCTGACCATACAACAAACCATTGTTGTTCAGTGTCACGGCCTGTGTGTAGATCGCCGCATCGGAGATGAATATCGTGCGGCCAGTCAGTACGCCGATGTTGGTCAACGCCGTCCCGAGCGTGCACTCATTGGTAAGCGTGCAGTTACCGGTGCCCGCGGCGGCGGTCTTAACGTAGTAAATCGTCGGCCCCGTCAGGTTGAAGCTGACGTTCTGGTAACCACTGCAAACGCCCGGCCCCGGATTGCCGTTGTCACAAACGCGGTAGGCGAAGCCGACCACCGTGCCGGTGGCCTCAGCAGGCGGACTGAAAGTGAAGCTGCCGTCCGCATTGATGGTCACGGTCGCGCCGGCGAGTACCGAAGTCGGCACGGTGTCGATCGTGACAACGCCCAAATCCGGATCAGTGCCGCCCAGTGTGGCCGCCGGGAAGGTGATCGGGATGTGGACGCGTGCGGCGAGAGTACCGGGGTTAGTCGGAATCGGAGGATCATTGACCGCGATGATGGTGACGGTCGTGTTTTGCGAGGCGCACAGGTTTGGCGTACCGCCGTCACAGACCTGAATCGCAACCACGCAGGAGGCCGCAGGAATCGGGCCGAGCGGCGTGAAGCTGAATGCGCCCGTACCTGCCACGATCGAGCCACCGCAGGTGTGTGCCGGCAACAGGCTCCAGGTCTGGCCGGGGCCGTCCGGATCTGTCATCGTTGCGTTGTAGGTGTAGAGCACGTCTTCGGTCGCCGTGGTCGGCGCAACGCTGTTGATCACCGGCGCGTCATTCACGGCGGTGATGTTGATCGTTGTTGTCTGCGTGCCGCACAAATTGGGTGTACCGCCGTCGCAGACCTGAATGGCCACGACACAGGAGGCGGGTGGCACAGGTCCCAGCGGCGTGAAGGTGTACACACCGGTTCCCGGCACGATGCTCGCGCCAGCGCAAGTGTTGGTACCCAGCAGACTCCAAGTCTGCCCCGGACCGTCCGGGTCGGTCATGGTTGCGTTGTACGTGTACAGCACATCTTCCGTCGCCGGCGTCGGTGCGGTGCTATTGATCACCGGTGCATCGTTGACCGCCGTGATCGTTACCGTGGTCGTTTGCGTAGCGCAAAGATTCGGCGCGCCGCCATCGCAAACCTGAATGGCGACCACACAGGACGCAGCAGGTACTGGACCGACTGGCGTGAAGGTGTAGACACCCGTGCCGGGGACGATCGATGCACCGGCACAGGTATTGGCTGGCAACAATGACCATGTCTGGCTAGGGCCGTCCAGATCCGTGCGCGTCGCGTTGTACGTGTAGAGCACGTCTTCCGTCGCCGTGGTCGGTGCCACGCTGTTGATCGCCGGCGCGCTGTTGACCGGGGTGATGGTCAGCGTGGTCGTTT
>CAYMSY010000143.1:0-7546 GCA_964393195.1 uncultured Alcaligenaceae bacterium
CGACCTGTTCGGAAGAGGGCTTGCCTTCGACGAAGTCAAAGCGGAGGTCATGATCGCGGATGGCATCGCGAAGACAGATGGTTTTGTGATTAATGGGCCGTCTGCGCGAGTACAGATTCGTGGCAGTGCCGACATCAATCGCGAGACACAGGAACTTCAGGTCCGCGTATACCCAAGCTTGTCGACGGCGACTGCGATCGGTATTGGTCTCGCGACGGCTAACCCGGCGATCGGCGCGGCGGCATTGCTCGGGCAGAAGCTTGCCCGCGACCCGATCGAGCGAATGCTGATGCAGGAGTTTGAAGTGAAGGGGACATGGGCGACTCCGGACGTGAAGCCCATCGGCACGACCCAGGCACCGAGCCGTGCCGTCACGACCACGTCACCGCAGTAAGTGCTGCGGTAGAGCCGTCGATCTCAGCGCGACCCGCGCAACAGCACCAGCACGGCGCCGCTACCGCCGCCATTTGGACGCGGTTCACAGAACGCCAGTACTTCGTCCTTTTGTTGCAGCCAGCGTCGCACCTTGCTCCGCAGTACCGGTATTTTCTGATGGCTCGACAGGCCCTTGCCGTGAATGACGCGTACGCAGCGCCAGCCGGATATGCGCGCCAAGCGCATGAATTCCAGCAGCGCGTCATGGGCCTCATCCTGCGTGTGGTTGTGCAGATCAATTTCGCCATTGATCGTCCATTCGCCGCGCCGAAGCTTGCGTAACAGATCAGGGCTGATGCCGCCGCGCAAGTAGCTCTGTTCGTCTTCAATATCAGCCCCGATGTCCCAGCTCATCGGGCTCGGGTTCATGGCCAGCTGACTGGCTTCGAGTGCTGCGACTTCGTCCGCTGCGCTATGTCGCGCGTGTGGCGGCGGCTTGCGTTTACCGACGTCTGCCCGTCCGGCAGCCGACAACGGCTTTGCGTCTTTGACCAGTTCCCGGAACAGAGCCCGATCCGAATCATCGGGGCCATGAAATTCAGTCCACGGTCGAAAGTAGTCGGCGAAGCGCAGATTCTCCGTCGGAGGGTTCTCAACGGAGGACGCAATATCGCCCGATGCGGATGCGCCGGTCATGCTGCCGGACGTCGCACGGCGCGCTTTGCGAGCCTGCTTGCGTTCCGTCTTTAGCAGCACGGCGAGATCGGCTAGGTCATTGCTTCTGGCCATCACCCTGACTCTTCAGCAAATAGGACGACGTAAGGTTAGGCTATTGCTCCGTCGGAGCACGCGCCACTGACACGTTATCGATTAGCCGTGCAGTGCCTCGAGATAGGCCTGCGCGTCAAGCGCAGCCATGCAGCCCGTGCCCGCGCTGGTAACCGCCTGACGATAGACATGGTCGGCCACGTCGCCTGCGGCGAACACGCCGGCTATGTTGGTGGCGGTCGCGTTGCCGTCGGTACCGGTCTTCACTTTGATGAAGCCACCGGCCATATCGAGTTGCCCTTCAAAGATGCCGCTATTGGGCGTGTGCCCAATGGCGACAAACAGGCCGGGTGCCTTGACTTCCTGCGTGCTGCCGTCTTTCATGCTCTTGAGACGCACGCCAGTAACGCCGGAGTTGTCACCCAGCACTTCATCGACAAAGTGATCCCAGATGACACGCATGTTGCCGCCTTCTTTGGTCTTGGCCATCAGCCGGTCAATGAGTATTGCTTCCGCTTTGAACTTGTTGCGGCGGTGCACGACCGTGACACTTTTGGCGATGTTTGATAGGTATAGGGCCTCTTCAACGGCCGTATTGCCCCCGCCGACCACGACCACGTCCTGTCCCTTGTAGAAAAAACCGTCACAGGTCGCACACGCGGAAACGCCTTTGCCGTGAAACTTTTCTTCACTGGCCAGACCAAGATACTTGGCTGAGGCACCGGTGGCCACGATCAGTGCGTCACAGGTGTACTCGCCGCTATCCCCCACCAGCCGTTTCGGCGTTTCGTTGAGGAAAGTCGTATGGATGTGGTCAAAAATGATTTCAGTGCCGAAACGCTCCGCATGCTTGAGGAAGCGCTCCATGAGTTCCGGCCCCTGTACGCCATCGGCATCGGCGGGCCAGTTGTCCACTTCGGTCGTAATCGTGAGCTGTCCACCCTGCTGCAGACCGGTAATGAGGACGGGCTTCAGGTTGGCGCGCGCGGCATACACCGCAGCGGTATAGCCGGCAGGGCCGGAGCCGAGAATGAGGAGGGGGCAATGGCGTGGGGTAGGCATGATGTTTTCGGTCAACGACGGGAGGAGGAGGCGATTATTGCTGTGGCGCTAGCCGCCGGTCAGCGCAACCATGCGAATCAGGTGTGCCAGCGAAGCGGCTTCCATCTTTTCCATCACGCGTGCGCGATGGGCCTCAACGGTCTTGATGCTGATATCGAGATCGTAGGCGATGGTCTTGTTCATCTTTCCGGTGACCACGGCATTGAGCACCTGACGTTCGCGGTCGGACAGGGATGCGAGGCGTGTTGCGATGCCGGCGATCTGACTTTGCTGGGCCTGTGCTTCGACTGCGAAGGACAGGGCTTCTTCGACGCGTTTGAGCAGATCACTTTCTGCGAACGGTTTTTCAATGAAATCAAACGCGCCACGCTTGATGGCGGTGACGGCGATAGGCACGTCAGCGTGTGCGGTGACGAAAATCAATGGCATGTCGATCCCGCGTTCGACCAGCAGTTCCTGCGCCTGCGTGCCGCTCAGCCCGGGCATGCGGAGAGCGAGTATCGCGCAGCGCGGCGGTCCGCCAACGCCCGGCTTTACTGCCTTGAGGAAGCTCTCGGCGTCGGGAAACAGGCGTGCCTGATAGCCATTGGTTTGCAGCAGCCAGGCCACTGAATCGCGAAAGGCTTCGTCGTCATCGACAACGTACACAATGCCCGGATGGATACTCATAGAAGCTGATTTCCCTCAACAAACGGTAGCGTGAAGCAAAAGACCGTGCCCACCGGCTTATTTTCCCTGAAAGTGAGGTTTCCCTCGTGATATTCAATGAGCGAGCGGCAAATGTTGAGGCCCATACCCATGCCTTCATCCTTGGTACTGAAGAAGGGGGAGAACAGTTGTGCCGCGATTTCGGGTGGCACGCCACTGCCCTGATCGGCTACTTCGACCAGCACGTGATTGGCGTCGGCCGTTGATGTGCGCAGTTCAACAACGCGTTCCGACACCGGAAGGTGTTGCATCGCTTCGCGCGCGTTGCGCAGGAAGTTCACCAGCACCTGTTCAATCATGATGCGGTCGGCAAAGACAGCCTGCAGGTTCGGTTCCAGCACCAGCCTGCACTGCAGTGCGCGCGATTCATCGTCACTCTCAATGAGCTTCACCACCTCGGTCGCGAGATGATTGATGTCGAGCGGCTGACGCTGCGGCTCGCGTGTGCGTACAAACTCGCGGACGCGGCTGATGATCGCACCGGCACGCACAACCTGGGCGTCAGCCTTTTCCATTGCGCCGATCACTGCCAGGTCAACATTGCCGTTGCCCTTAAGACGCCGGATACAGCCGTTGACATAGTTGGCGATGGCCGCTAGCGGCTGGTTGATCTCGTGCGCCAGGGTTGAGGCCATTTCGCCGACTGACATGAGCCGTGAGGTACGGGTCAGCGCCTCCTGCTGCGCCTGACGGATACGCTCGGCGTTCACCCGATCGGTGACATCGCCGAGTGTGGTCAGCCGCGCGATACGACCATCAACCCATCGTACGGCGCGTGTGCGCATCAGAAACGCGCGGTGATCGCTGCGATGTTCGAGCTCATCCTTGAATACTTCACCCGGCTCGCCTTCAATCGTCAGTAGCAACTGAGCCGGGTACTTGATGCTCGGGCTTTGCAGAAAATATTCTTCAAACTGCAGCGCACTTTTCCCGAGTTCCAGTCCTGGAAACGTCTCGCGCAGATTGGTGTTGCAGTACAGCAGTTCGTTGCTGAACAGATCGCTCACATAGACCGAAACGTCCAGCGAATCAAGCACGGTTTCAAAGCGTTCGTTGGTGCTTTTCAGATTGGCAATCGACTGCGAATAGACGCGGTCACGATCGACTTCTGCCAGTTTGCGCATCTTCTGCTGCTTGCGCAGGCCAATGGATGTCCACACCATGAGCCCGGTCAGCGCCAGCACTGCGGTTGACAGTGTCAGGTTAGGCAGCAGTGACGACGGCTTGGCTCCCACCAGCGTGATTTGCAGATCGCGCCACGGCAGCGATAGGGGGACGGTGTGCTTGACCACGCCGGATTCAATGTGCATGGCCTCGGCGTTGGTCATTCCCTGTCCGGTCGTATCCGAAATGACGACCCGATATTTGCGGCTTGCCCAGTCGGGTGCGCTCTTTTCCAGCAGCTGGTCAAACGAGATGACCGCCTGGACGCTGCCGACGAAATCATTGTTGGAAATGACCGGTGCCGCGTATTCGATGTAGTAGCGCCCGAGGTCGTTGCGATAGGGTTGTGAATAGGTGCTGCGGCCGGTCTTTTCGACGAGGCTGGTCATCCAGACCTGATCGGCAAACGGTGCCCGCCCGCGCTGCACGACTTCCAGCGAGCGTGCGCCAGGTGCGTGGCGCGTGACATCGAGCTCGGGTGTGACGCGCAGCACGTCGGTGACGTAGCCGGATTCAATGGCCCGCTTGCCGGCAACGCGATCGAATTCCTCCGATGAAATGCGCTCTGAGCCGACGTCCAGCGCCAGCCGGTCAAAGAACTGCTGATCGGCCTCCAGCCTTCGCGCGATGGATTGTTCGACGACAGCAGCGTCGCGGATGATTTCCGCTTTCTCGAATTCCTGTTCGTGTTGCGCCACGAAATAAATCAGCAGCATCATCCCGGCCGCAAACGCGAGCAGCATCCACTCGTGCACATACCAGTCGCGCTCGGCCTTTGCGGGCGGGCGTAGCGCTGGATCAAGAACCGGGAGATCAGCCATGGCCCAATTGTAGGTTTGGGTGTACGCTACGATTGCCCGTAACGGAAAGCCGCGCGTGGATATCGCGGCTCATTACTTTCAGGAGGACGCCCATGCTGGTCAGTGAAATTCTTCGCATCAAAGGCAGTACCCTGTTTTCGGCGACGCCCGACATGAGTGTGTCTGACGCGGTGCATTCGATGGCTGAAAACGACATTGGCTCACTGGTGGTCATGGAAAAGGGCAAACTGGTCGGCATGCTGACCTTTCGCGAGCTGATCAAGGTGCTTGATGAGCGTGGCAGCGAACTCAAGTCGCTCGCCGTCGGGGCCATCATGGAGCGCGATCCCCTGACCGCCGACCCGCACATGGACGTGAATGCACTGCGTAAAGGCATGCTGGATCGTCATGCCCGCTATATACCGGTCATGGAAGGTGGCACACTGATGGGCGTACTGTCGTTCCATGATGTCGCCAAGGCGGTGTACGAAGAGCAGAGCTTTGAAAACCGCATGCTCAAGAGCTATATCAAGAATTGGCCGGACGAAGAAGAAACCGCCGCGCAGTCAAACTAAGCCGCAGCGGCTGTTTTCGGGGGCCGCAACACCAGGGCCACCGCCGCCACGATCGACAGCAGCGCCACGTAATCGAACGGGCGCGGTTTTTCGCCAAGCAACAGCATGCCGCTGGCGAAGCCGACAATCGGCACGGCGAGTGAGCTGATACCGCTCACTTGCGCTGGCAGCGCTCGCACCAGCTCATTCCACGCGAACCAGCAGAACCCGAACACCACGATCACGTTGAACAGCAGGCCCGCCCAGGCACCGCCGCCGCTGGGCAGCCACGGCCCGTGCCCCAGAACAGCCAGCCCCAGCGGGATTGGCCAACCGCCGAGGATGAAACTCCAGATCATCAGGGTCGTGGTGGGAATCGATTTCGGGAATCCCTTGAACAGCACGATACCGATTGCCCAGACCAGTCCCGAGCCCACCATCAGCAGGGCACCGACCGGCGCCGATTTCAGCGTCTGAAACTCGTCGACCAGCAATAGCGCGATGCCCGCCATGCCCAGCGTGATGGCCGTGAGGCGCATCCGCGTCAGCGCTTCGCCGAGAAACCAGCGCGACAGCATTACCACCCACAGCGGCATCGTGTACGCAAGAATTCCGGCGCGGCCCGACGGCAACATGCCAAGCCCAGCCGCCGACAGGATGTTCCAGCCGGCGACGTTGCACAGCGCACAGGCAAGCATGCGGCCCCAGTATTCGCGCGGCAGTTTCAGTGAAACGCCGGTTTTAAGGTTGTAGCCGAGAAACCACGCGAGGCCCGCCAGCACGCAATAGGTGCGGAATACCCAGAAATCAAGCTCCGCCAGCGCCAGCTTCATCATCGGCCAGTTCACGCCCCACAGCAGCACGACGCTGACAAACAGCCACAATTCACGGCGCGGGATGACGGGCATCAGGTATCACCTTTTTGTGTAAATGGCGGTTTCATGGGGCTCGGAGCGATAAAATAGCAAAAGTCGACAAGTGGCGAAATGTCGATCTATGCCGCGCTTGAACGTCATTCGGATGAAAAGTTGATGATCAAAACAACGGTTTCCGACAGCGTTTGCCGGCCATTCGCGGCAGTGTGACAGCACAGCCGGACCGGGCACTGCGCCCGAGCGCCCTAGTGCAAATGCACCGACCCGGTATCCGCGTCTTCCGGCAAATGTGCGTGCAGCATTTCGCCTTCGCGGTTCGGAAAGTGCGGCGCGCCGCAATCGTCGCAAAACTCCAGCGGCAATTGTTCTTCGAGCACCAGAATCGTCCCCACGTTGGCTGCGCGCAACAACCCCTCGATTTCTTCCACGACCGGCGTGTCGTCACCTTCGTCGGAGACCAGCGGCCAGACGGCGCCATGCACCACTTCATCGCTATCGCCAATGGAAAAACCGATGCGGTATTCCTCCAGCCCATTGCCCCAGCAGCCGCCGATCACGGCCGTGAGCTTGTCCGGCGTGTTGTGCGTCACCGCCTCAAGGTACGACACCGAGGCGCCGATCGAGTAGGCGCGCGACGCCATGTCGGCGTCGCGGCAGGCCGCGAAGAACGAGCGCGGCAGCGTCAATTCATGCGGAAAGCCCACCAGTAGCGGCTTGATCGCGTTGCCACCCTGGGTACGCCATATGCCGAGGCAGGTCTGGCGCGCTTCCTCGACCGGCGTGGTCATTTCCTGCCATGAGTAAAACGGCTCGCCTTCGGTGACCTGAAACGCGCCGACGATCATGCGCATGTCGCAGACGACGTCCGGTGCTTCCTCCACGCTTTCCGGCGGAATCGACACGTGCGAGCGTTCGCGAATCGCGGTGCCAAGGTTTTGCAGCAGCTCGCGCGACTGGCTGTAGGTATGTGGCAGCTGATCCGGTGCAAACAGATAGTTCACCAGCGCAATCTTTGCCTTCGACGAAAACACATGCGCCGACAGCTGCACCGCGATGTCCTGCAACTGCTGTTTCGGAATGGTCTTCGCCGGGATCTTGTTGCGTCCCCAGACCAGAATCGGTGCGCAGAACAGCGTCACGCGCTGCGGCCCATGTTCGGAGTCGAGCACGATGGACTCGGTCAGCGACTCCACCATGTCGGCGAGGGCGTCAAACGTCGCGTCTGGCGCGTCATGCGCCT
>CAYMSY010000144.1:0-2833 GCA_964393195.1 uncultured Alcaligenaceae bacterium
AAACTTAGATAGCAATGCGTTTTCTTTCAAAGCTTCATAGATGCCATCAAGGTCGTCGGCCACGGTCGTGAGATAGCAGGAAGAAAGCTGTGAGCGATGCGTGGCCGAATTGAACAGTGTCGGCGTGCTCGACATGAAGTCGAAGCTCGACAGTAGTTGATAGAACTCAATAGCGCGCGCTTCACGGTCTGCTTCATTAAGCGCAAGCCCCATGGCCACCCGCATGAAGAATGCCTGCGGCATTTCGAAACGGCGATCGGCGCCGTTCTTGCCCGAACGATCAATCAGGAAGTAACGGTCATACAGCGTTTGCAGGCCGAGGAAGCCGAATTTGAAGTCGCGCGTGTGATCCAGTGCCGCGCCGAGTTTGGCAAGATCGTAGCTTGCAAGCTCCGGGTTCAACAGACCGATGCTGATGCCATGCTTGATGAACTTGGGGAAGTACTCCGCGTACTTGGTCGCCATGTCGGCCTGGGTCGCTTCTTCTTCAAGAATCTCGAAGCGAATCGAATCCAGTAGCAGTCGCGCCGTGACGAAGCTGTAGGCGGGATCTTTTTCGATGTACTGGCGAGCAGCCAGCACGACACATTTGCGCACCTCTTTCGCCGACACGCCGTCGTACAGGTCTTTCAGTGTTGCTTTGAGTATCAGGTCGGCGTCTGCCGCACCGTTGAGGCCGTCGCAGGATGACTTGATGAGCTCGCGCAGGCGCAGCAGGTCGAGCGGTTTGCGAACGCCATCTTCAACTACGTGCAGGATGGATTCCTGATCGGCTTCTTTCGATTTCGCTTGCGAAGCGCGTTCCTGCGCACGTTTTTCGCGATACAGCACATAGGCGCGGGCAACTTCATGTTCGCCCGAGCGCATCAAAGCGAGCTCAACCTGATCCTGGATTTCTTCGATATGAATGGCGCCGCCCTCGGGCTTGACGCGCATGAGGGCGCGCATGACGGCGTCGGTCAACTGTTGCGTCAGCTCGCGGGCACGGGCCGACGCGGCGCTCTGGTTGCCATGCGCGGCCAGATAGGCCTTGGTCATGGCCACCGTGATTTTGGAAGGCTCAAAGCCGACCACCGAGCCATTACGCCGAATCACCTTGTAGAGCGTGGCTCTACCCGACTCAGGGGTGGCGGTTGAACTCCCGGAAACCATACCGAGGACAGCGGGGTTCATTGCGGCGCTACCAGACTGGGCGGGTGCGGATTCGAGCATGTAAACGTCTCCAAAAAACTGTGTTTCATCTGTGTGGGTCGCGAACACATTGCATGCAGGGCGCCTCAGTCAACAATCACGGTCAACTGCGCTGATGCTGATGGTTTCGCCGGGCCTCCCAACCCGCCCTCGTTACGGTCAACCGCATGGTCGTCGCGCCCCTGTTGCGCCGCGTAGTCAGGAAAAACACGCGGAATTCGCATTGCGAAGTCGATCAATTGACTGAATACGTGAAGGATACGACCAACAATATCTAGTGGTCAAGCGACTTGTGAACCACTAGATATTGGGTTTATTGTGTATTTTTCACGACCCGCAGGCGGTGATGCCGGGCGACGGCCCATCCGGTAAGGCTTGTGCCGGCTCTTTGCAAAAACATCCACAGTTCATCACAGCCTTTGGCTGAGTTTTCCACAGGGTTATCCTCGAAACCGGATGTGATGCAACTGTGTGCCGGCAACAACAATCGCGCTTTCGTCCGATTTCAAACGCACTGCATACTTGCCGGTCAGACTGCCAAACGCCGGCAACACCATGCCTTGAGCGCGTTGCCAGAAGCAGGGCAGGGTGACGCCTTCACGAGTGGTCTCCAGACGCACGGCGGGGTGCAAGTGCCCGGCCAGTTCGTAGCCTTCGTTGCGCGCGGTGTCGGGTTCATGGCAGCACGCAAAAGGTCCCAGTGCAAAAGGTTCCGCGACGACTCGTAGTCCCCATTCGGAAGGAGCATCACCTGCGTTCAGATCGTGATTGCCGCGAACCAGCAGTATTTCAACGTCACGGTGGCGCACTCGGAAGTCTCTGAATCTGCGATTTAGCGCAGTTGTGTAGCTGGAGCGCGCATGAACCAGATCGCCCAGAATCACCACACGCCGTACGTTGTGCGCATTGATCAGGGTGGTTATTCGATCAAGGTCGCGCTCAGAATGGCCGCTCGGAAGCGGAACGCCCGCTGCGCGAAAGCTGGCTGCCTTGCCCAGATGGACGTCGGCAACGAACAGAGTACGCTCTGCAGGCCAGATCAGCGCATGATCAGCGAGACAAAGCAGTGTCTCGCCTGCAACGACAATCGGCAGCGGGCCGGCTTCGGTCATGCGGACAGGCTGCGCAGCGCGCGGCGCAGCATCGGAGCAAACCTGCGAGGCGAAGATCGCGCCACCGAGACATTGGCAAGTGCATGCCACTGGGCGCAGCGCCGCACGGCACCCGCCACATCCTCTGCCAGAGCCGCGTCGGCATCGATACCGTCTTCCAGATGAAGCGATCTGATCTCGAACACGCCTTCAGAGCGGTGCGCTTTCGCATCAAGCCGACCCACAATGCGGTCGCGAATCAGGATCGGCAACGAGAAATAGCCGTACTTTCGTTTCGCCTCTGGCGTGTAGCACTCGATGCGGTAGTCAAAGTTGAACATGGCGAGGGCGCGGTCCCGATCCCAAACCAGCGGATCAAACGGAGATAGTAGTGTGCAGTGGGTGGCACGAAGGCGGTCACGCTGCGCCGCGCGAAGCAACTGGGCATGATCAGGATGCACATAGGCAGGCCACGGCCAGCCATCGACCTCAACCCTCAGCAATTCGCCCGTTCGTACCAGCTGATCAGGATGCGGGCGCGCCACGCGGCC
>CAYMSY010000144.1:2933-7512 GCA_964393195.1 uncultured Alcaligenaceae bacterium
CCCACCAGCCAGTTCCGGAACGACCGTCCTCGTGCTCGAAGTCGCTCGCCCGCACCGGGCCGCACTCACGCACAAGTTCGACGAGTTCAAGATGGGCCACCGGATCGGACGCAAGGCGCATGGCCGTGCGTTCGAACCCCGCTGCCTCCAGATGCAGCATCTGACGACGATAGTGAGGGTAATCCTCAATCGGCAGAAAGCAGGCAGCGTGCGCCCAGTACTCGAAAATCCGGCCCTCGGAAAGCAGTTCATCGAGCCAGTCCGGCGCGTAGTGTCCCAATCGGCTCCAAAGCACAAGGTAGGGGCTGCGGGCAACGATATGAATGGTGTCAATTTGCAGCACGTTCATGCTGCGGATGCAGCGAAGTACATCATCTTTCGATGCGACTTTGGTTGGCGATTCAAGCAAACCCATCGCCGCGAGTTGCAGGCTGCGCGCCTGTTGCAATGTGAGCCGGGGTTCGTGACGTGTGCCTGTAGGTTGTACTGCCATGACCGGTTGAGGGTGACCGCGAGCCGGTCAGCTTCTTACAATAGGAGTTCAGTTCACATTTTGCCTATGAGATATGTCCATCAAGTCCGACCACTGGATTCGCCGCATGGCGCAAGAGACAAAGATGATCGAGCCCTTCGTTCCCGATCAGGTGCGTTTTGTTGATGGCCACAAGATTGTTTCGTATGGCACGTCAAGTTACGGCTATGACATACGCTGCGCCAACGAATTCAAGATATTCACCAATATCAATTCGACCATTGTTGATCCGAAGGCATTTGATGAAAAGTCATTTGTTGACTTCAAGGGGGATGTTTGCATCATTCCCCCGAATTCCTTCGCGCTGGCACGTACGGTCGAATACTTTCGTATTCCACGCAGCGTGCTGACGATTTGCGTTGGCAAGAGCACTTATGCCCGGTGCGGCATCATTGTCAACGTGACACCGTTCGAACCCGAATGGGACGGCTATGTGACGCTTGAGTTCTCGAACACGACCCCGTTACCGGCGAAGATTTATGCCGGTGAGGGCTGCGCCCAGGTACTGTTTTTCGAAAGCGACGAAGTCTGCGGCACCTCATACAAGGACCGCGGCGGGAAGTATCAGGGCCAAAGCGGCGTCACCCTCCCCAAGACCTGACGCTGACTCTGATGCATCCGGTGCGCACTGTTGGCGTACTGCTGGCGGCCGGAGCGGGGACTCGTTTTGATCCCTTGCGCCCGGGCCGCAAGCTTGAGGTGCTGATTGATGGCGTTCCGGTCGCAGCGCGTTCATTTGCGGCGTTGTCGGCCGCAGTCGATGCAGTGGTCGTGGCAGCCCGCAGCCCTGGTAGTCTGCTCGCGCAGCTCGCCGCAGAACAGGGGGCGCTGGTGATTGAACCAGTAGATGCGGCGATGGGAATGGGGCACAGCCTCGCCGCAGCCGCGACTGCAGCACGTGAGACGTTTCCCGAGATGCAGCGCGTAGTCGTCGCGCTGGCGGACATGCCCTGGGCGCAAACGCAAACCATTGTGCGCCTGCTTGCCGTAGCGGAAGCCCAGAATTGCATCGCTCAGCCTCGCTGCAGCGGCCAGCGTGGCCACCCGGTCGTCTTCCCTGTGCGCTACCTTGATGCGCTTGCTAGATGTCGTGGCGACATCGGTGCTCGCGACGTGCTGCGTGAGAACGCTGCGCATGTGGTGCTGGTCGATGTCGAGGACCACGGCGTTCTGCGCGATGTGGATGCGCCGGGAGACGTATCGGGCTGAATTTTCCGCCGTGACACTTGGGTCTACAGCGTCATGACACCCACATTGCCGAGTTGCATGCGCCACCACGACTCGATGGCAAAAGCCTCGAGCGGCTTGGACAGATAAAAACCCTGAATTTCCTCGCATCCGATGTCGCGGATGATGGCGAGTTGCAGCGGCGTTTCCACGCCCTCGGCGATGATGCGCATGCCAAGGCTGTGCGCGATCGCCACAATGGCCTGCACGATGCCGCGACGCGGCTTTTCATCGATGTGCTGGATGAAGCTGCGGTCGATCTTGATCGTGTGAAATGGAAGGCGGGTGAGATAGGAGAGGCTTGAATAGCCCGTCCCAAAGTCATCCAGCGTGAGTGTAACGCCCATCTGTCCGAGCGTATCCAATGTGTCGATGACGTTTTGCGGGTTGCCGACTAGCATTGATTCGGTGATTTCGAGATCAAGATACTGCGGCGGAATTCCGGTGCGCGAAATGGTTTCGTCAACCGATTTGAGCCAGTTTGGATCTTCGAGCTGCCGTGCGGACACATTCACCGAAATACGCGGATGAATATCCTGCAGTTGCCATACCTTGAACTGCTCGCAGGCCATTTCCAGCGCTCGCTGGCCGAGCTGGTTGATGATGCCGCTTTCTTCTGCGATCGGAATGAACTCGGCGGGCTGGATCAAGCCGCGCGACTGGTGACGCCAGCGTAACAGCGCTTCAAGGCCCGTCGGCGAGCCTGTTGCTGCGTCTACCTGCGGCTGGAACATCAGGAAGAACTCGCCGGCAGCGATGCCACGCCGGATGTCGGATTCAAACTGGCTTCGCTGCGCCTGTTGCCGGCTCGATCCGCCCGAAAAATGTTCAATGCGGTTGCGCCCGCTCTGTTTCGCCGCATACATGGCGGTGTCAGCGTTCTTGATGAGGTCGCCCGCGTTGGTGCCGTCCTGCGGATACAGCGCCACGCCGATTGAGGCGGGCATGTTGAGCTTGGTGGCCGCGACTTCAAACGGCTTCATGAGCGCCTCGAGTACGCCCTCGGCGACCGTTAGCGCGACGTGTTCTGCGTACTGTGCTTCGAGACGCGAAATCAGGATCACGAATTCGTCGCCGCCGAAGCGGGCGACCAGATCGTCCTGGCGAATTGCGTCTTTCAAGCGCGCCGCAGCAGCGCGCAGTACCGCGTCACCGGCGTCGTGACCGAGGCTGTCGTTGAATGTCTTGAAGAAGTCGAGATCGACGAAGAGTACGGCTACACGACTCTTGTCGGCCGCAGCGGTCTTGATGGCTTCTTCCAGTTTGGTGCGGAAGAGCAGGCGGTTTGGCAGCGAGGTGAGCGGATCAGTTTGCGCGATCTGCACGGCCCGCACGGTCGCCGTGTGCAACTCTCGCGTGCGCTCGCGAACGCGAGTCTCAAGTGACTTTTGATAGTTGGTGATCTGGGTGCGACTTGCCGATAACTGGTGCGCCATTTCGTTGAATGCACGGACCAGTTCTCCGGCCGGTCCACGCGAACGGATCGGTACTTCAACCTGAAAGTCACCCTGCGACAGGGAGCGCGTGGCCTCAGTGAGTGCGACCAGCGTGCGCCGCGTACGCAGGGTCGACAGCCACACCAAAATGCCGATGACGGCGAACCCGGCCAGCAGGATCATTCCATCGACGAGTGTGAAGCGTTCGAGCATTCAGGCGTACTGTGGTGAGATCAATGAGTGCAAAGCAATTACGCAACAGTAACCGGAATTTTGCCGATGCGCGACTGCCACTCACGCGGCCCGGTCTGGTGCACACTGGTACCGTTTGAATCAACGGCCACCGTCACCGGCATGTCCTGTACCTCAAACTCGTAAATGGCTTCCATGCCCAGATCGGCAAACCCCAGGACCTTCGAACTCTTGATCGCCTTGGAAACAAGGTAGGCAGCACCGCCGACGGCCATCAGGTAGGCCGCCTTGTGGTTCTTGATGGCCTCAATACCGGTCGGACCGCGCTCGGCCTTGCCGATCATGGCGATCAGCCCGGTTTGCGCGAGCATCATTTCGGTAAATTTGTCCATGCGCGTGGCCGTGGTCGGGCCGGCAGGCCCCATCACCTCGTCACGCACCGGATCCACCGGCCCCACGTAGTAAATCACCCGATTGGTGAAATCCACCGGCAACTTTTCGCCTTTCGCCAGCATGTCGCTGATGCGCTTGTGTGCGGCATCCCGCCCCGTCAGCATCTTGCCGTTAAGCAGCAGTGTCTGCCCGGGCGTCCAGCTGGCGACTTCTTCTTTGGTCAATGTGTTGAGATCAACGCGCTTCGAACGTTTGACGTCCGGCGCCCAATGCACGTCGGGCCAGGTATCGAGGGAGGGGGGCTCGCAATACACCGGGCCGGACCCGTCGAGCACGAAATGCGCGTGCCGTGTGGCGGCGCAGTTCGGAATCATCGCGACCGGTTTCGACGCCGCGTGCGTCGGATACATGTTGATCTTGATGTCGAGCACTGTGGAGAGGCCGCCGAGGCCCTGGGCACCGATGCCCAGCGCGTTGACCTTTTCGTAGAGTTCGATGCGCAGTTCTTCCGTTTTGTTCTGCGGGCCGCGCTTGAGCAGCTCGAACATGTCGATCGGGTCCATCAGGGATTGCTTGGCGAGCAGCATCGCTTTCTCGGCGGTGCCGCCAATGCCGATACCCAGCATGCCCGGAGGGCACCAGCCGGCACCCATCGTTGGCACCGTTTTCAATACCCAGTCGACCAGCGAATCGCTCGGGTTGAGCATGACGAACTTGCTCTTGTTTTCGCTGCCGCCGCCCTTGGCGGCGACGTTGACGTCGATCGTGTTGCCGGGCACCAGCTCCATCTGGATCACTG
>CAYMSY010000145.1:0-7499 GCA_964393195.1 uncultured Alcaligenaceae bacterium
ACACCGGCAGCGCCCTCGGGCGCGCACAAGCGGTATATCGAACTCCGCCGGAAAACTCAGCCAGGCCCTGCAAACGGCGAGGGCGGGTGGCGCGCCCGACAGGAGTCGAACCTGTGACCCTTGGCTTCGGAAACCAATACTCTATCCAGCTGAGCTACGGGCGCGTAAGCCTCTAATTATAGTGGCGCACGCGGCATACGCCGGGCACCGTTATAATTTTGGGTTGTCGGACATGCGTCCAGTCCAGTAATCCCGCGAATCGAAAAGCCACAGCCATGAGCGAAGAACACGGCAGCCTGATCAAGACCCCCAAGCAACTCATCGTGGTGTCCACGCTGGCGTTGATCGTTCCCGTCGCGATAGCGTTTCTGGGGGCGCAGCTGGTAACGGGCGGCAAGCGAATCGATACGACGGAAGCCCGGAAATCGGTTGAGCAGCGCATCAAGCCAGTCGGTGAGCTGGTCAAGCTGGAAGGCGCTCCCGCCCCTGCACCGGCTGCCGCAGTTGTCGCTGTCGCTGCCAAGGCAAAGTCCGGTGAAGAGGTCTACAACACCGCTTGTGTTGCATGTCATGGAGCCGGCGTCGCCGGTGCGCCAAAAACAGGCGACAAGGCCGCATGGGCGCCTCGCGTCGCACAGGGCATCGCGACGCTTTATGAGCATGCGATCAAGGGCTTCAAGGCGATGCCTGCGAAGGGCGGTTCCAGCGCGCTGTCGGACGATGAGGTCAAGGCAGGCGTCGACTTTCAGGTCGCAAAATCAAAATAGTGCGACTTACTCGCCCATTGAACGCGCCGACTGGCGCGTTTTTTGTTTTTGCGGCCAATATGCAATGAGCACTTACGTTGTTGGCGACGTTCAGGGCTGTGCCGCCGAGCTTGACGAGCTGCTATCGCTCGTCCGATTCGACACAAAGGTGGACCGCGTGTACTTCGTGGGCGACCTGGTCAATCGCGGGCCCGATTCGGTCGGGGTACTACGCCGCGTCAAATCGCTGTCAGACTCCGGCGTAGCGGACGCGGTGCTCGGCAACCATGATTTCTTCCTGATCATGGCAATCGAAGGGTTCTCCAAGCTGCATCCGGGGGACACGCTGGATCAGGTTTTACGACAACCAGACGCCCGTGCCCTGGTGGACTGGCTGCGACACCGTCCGCTTCTGCTGGAGATTCAATCAAACCTGATCGTGCATGCCGGCCTGCTGCCTGCATGGTCTGTCGCTGATGCGCACGCACTGGCGCGTGAGATTGAGCAGCAGTTGCGCGGCCCCGAGTACCTGAAATTTCTGCACTCACTCTTCGGTAACGAGCCCCGGATTTGGCACGACGATCTGACCGGTCTGGCGCGTCATCGGGCGGTGGTCAATGCATTCGCCAGACTGCGTTTTTGTACGGCATTTTCCGAAATTGAGTTCAAGGAAAAGCGTGACGCCTCCTTCTGTCCGCCCGGATTCGCGCCGTGGTTCGCGCTTCCCGGACGGCGTTCTGCAGCGTCACATGTGATCGCAGGTCATTGGTCAAGCGAGGGCTTGCGGCTGACGCCCACTGTGAGCATGCTTGACTCGGGTTGCCTCTGGGGCGGAGCACTCACCGCATTGCGCCTTGACGATCGCGCCGTGTTTCAGGTGCCCAGCCAGCAACCGCTCAGCCTGCTAGCAGATTAGTTGCTAGGCACGCACAACCGCGCGCACCGCAGCTTCAGCTTGTTGCGCCACTTCCCGGCGTGTCTTGCCTCGACAGTCGATCGCCTCGACGAAACGTACCTCGGCTATGACAGGTTCGACGCGGTGAATGGCGCGTAGCGACTCGATCAGACTCATGTGCCCGACATATGCAGCGGCATCAGTGCGCTGCTCGGCGCCGGGGTCGTCGGATTTTGACCGACAAAAATAGCGTATCGCGACAACCCAGACCTCGCCTTCCGAGGCCACGACCGGCTCCAGCAGTGATGCGTGAAACTTGAGCACATCCCGTCCGACGCTGGTCGTACCTTCCGGGAAGACGGCGACCGTCTCACCCGCCTCCAGCAACTCATGCACGACCTGCTTCAGCCGATGCGTCTCCTTGCGGTCGTTGCGATTGATGAACACCGTGCCAACGTTGGCGAGCAGACGCCCGGCAAGCGGCCAGCGTCTAAGTTCGGCCTTGGCGATAAAGTGACAGGCGCGTTGCGTATTCAGTGCGAAGATATCCGCCCATGACACATGGTTGGCCACCAGTGTCACCGGGCGCTCGGTATCGGCCGGAAAGCCGATCGCACGCACCTCTATGCCGGCCAGATGCAGGATTTCGCGTGACCATTGGCGAATGATCACGTGCCGGCGCACGGGGTCCGCGCGGGCAAACGAGGTCGCGGAAATCCACAGGCCGACCAGCAGCTTGCCGAGCAGACGGGCTGTGCGCCAGCCAAAAGCGACCGGACTCACGGGCTGCGAAGTGCTCTGGAACCGGCCAGCGGCATGCCCGGTAGCCGTGACCCGCAGATTTCACTATCATAGTGATCAGAACGCCCTAACGGGATGCACCTGACTGTCCGGATGACACTTTGCGCGTCCGGTTTGCGTCCTTGAAGGAACACGGACATTCTTAGAGGAGAGACCATCATGTCACGCATTTTCGCACTCGGCCTGGTAGGCGCAGCTATCGCGCTCGCAGGTTGTGATGCAACCCAGCCCAAAGTGGGCTCGGACAGCGCAAAAACCGCCGCAACCGGTTCCGCCGGTGGCGCCGCCGCCCAGAACGTCAACGCCAAGCTCGGTCGCTGCGATCGACCTGCCGGCACCATCGCCCTCGTTGAAGACACGAGCCTCGACTGGTACCGCGCCTATATGGATAAGTATCGTCTGGGCTCTACTTCGCCGGTTTTGCGCCTGCTGATCCAGCAGTCCAACTGCTTTATCGTGGTTGAGCGTGGTCGTGCGATGGCCAATATGCAACAGGAACGTGCACTGCAAAATTCCGGCGAAATGCGCCAGAACTCGAACTTTGGCAAGGGCCAGATGGTCGCGGCGGACTACTCGTTGACGCCGGAAGTGCTTATGAGCGCCCGCGGAACCAGCGGTCTCGGCGCTGCACTCGGCGGTTTCGGTGGCCGTCTCGGCGCACTCGGCGCGATTGCCGGCGGCATCCAGACCAACGAAGCAGCCGTCATGCTGACCCTCGTGGACAACCGTTCCGGCGTGCAGGTTGCTGCAGCCGAAGGCTCATCGTCCAATACCGATTTCAACCTCGGGGCCGTGCTGGTTGGCTCTTCCGGCTTCGGTGGCGCCGGTGGCTACACCAACACGCCGCAGGGCAAAGTGGTAACGGCGGCCTTCACCGACGCCTACAACAACATCATCACCGCTGTTCGCAACTACAGCCCGCAGTCGATGGGTGATCGCGGTATGGGCACCGGCGGTCGTCTGACCGTTGATGGTGGCTCCCAGCAGCAGGGCGCCTCGGTTCAGTCGAGTCAGGCCGCTGGCCCGTCATCGAACCCGGCTGCCAACGCCAACCTGTCGGTACGCGACGCCCAGCTCAAGCTGAATCAGCTTGGCTACAACGTGGGCGCGCCGGATGGCCAGCTTGGCCGCAACACGGTCGCGCAAATCCGCGCGTTCCAGCGTGATCGTCGCCTGACCATCAGCGGCCAGCTTGATCAGGCCACAATGAACGAACTGGCGAAGTAACTCTCGCTGCTCGTCAAGAAGCCCGCCTCGTGCGGGCTTTTTCATGTCCGGATTTGGGTGCAACGCCCGCTGTCACCGCGCCGCTTGCGTCACAATTGCTGCTCGACAAGAGAGCCGCAGGCCAACATCATGAACCGCCGCATCGAATGGTCGCCGATGAATTCGCCCACACCGTTCACGCGCGAGGGCACGCAGCGCATTCCCAACCGCCTCTACAGCGACGAGGCCCTGCATCAGCGCGAACTGGAAACCCTCTTCTACAAATCGCATTGGTGCTATGTGGCGCTCGAATGCGAAATTCCCAATGCCGGTGACTACAAAGCAACGATGATCGGCGAACGGCCCGTAATCGTGGTGCGCGACCGCGACGGCAGTGTGAACGTGCTCGAAAACCGCTGCGCGCACAAGGGTGCCAAGTTCTGCCAGAAGGAGTTCGGCAACGCAAAGGTCTTCGTCTGCCCGTATCACCAATGGGGCTACCGGCTGAACGGCGATCTGGCTGGCGTGCCGATGAAGAACGGCGTGGGCGGTCAGGGCGGCATGGGCGCGGATTTCAGGATGGAAGAGCATGGCCTCAACCGGTTGAAAGCGCATGTTCACAACGGCATCGTGTTTGCGAGCTTCGATCCGGACGTGGAACCGTTCGAGCAATTCATCGGTGCCGAGTTGATGCCATTCTTCAACCGCACGTTCGACGGCCGCAAGCTCACGCTGCTTGGCTACAACCGGCAACGCATCCGCGGCAACTGGAAACTGATGCAGGAGAACATCAAGGACCCGTATCACCCCGGCCTGTTGCATGTGTTTTTTGTGACCTTCGGCCTGTGGCGCGCCGACCAGAAAAGCGAGCTGCGCATTGATGCGCGCGGTCGCCATGCGCAGATGATCTCCACGCGCAATGCCGGTGGCGAAAACAAGGAAGTCACGGCGGGCGTGACCAGCTTCAAGCAATCGCTCAAGCTCGAAGACCCGCGCCTGATGGATGTGGTGCAGGAGGATTGGTGGCAGGGCCCCACGGCCGTGATGCAGACGATCTTCCCGAGCGTGATCATCCAGCAGCAGGTGAATTCGCTCTCCACGCGGCAAATCATCCCGCAGGGGCCGGACGCTTTCGACTTCGTGTGGACACACTTTGGCTTTGCCGACGACACGCCCGAGATGACCGAGCGGCGGCTCAAGCAGGCGAATCTGTTCGGTCCGGCCGGGCTTGTCTCGCTCGATGATGGCGAAGTGATCGAGTATTGCCAGCAGGCGACCAGCGCCTATCCGGACGGTGAATGTGTTGTCGAACTGGGCGGCATAGACAACGGCGTGGCGAGTCCGCACATGGTCACCGAGACGCTGATACGCGGCATGTATCGCTACTATCGCGAGGCGATGGGACTATGAGTGCCGCCCACAGTCAGCCTGGCCAATTCACGCTGCTTGATCTCATCGAACTCAACGCGCGCTATGGCGATGCGCTGGACCGCTTCGACCTCGCCGCATGGAAGGCACTGTTTACGCCGGGCGCCGTCTATCGGGCCCAGGCGCGCGAGAACTTTGATCGTGGGTTGCCGCTTGCCGCGATTTATCTCGACGGTCACGGCATGATGGCGGACCGCATCACCGGCATCGAGAAAACACTCGTCTTCGCACCGCGCAGCACGCGCCATCTGATCGGCCTGCCGATGCTCGACGGCGACCGCGCACGCACGCCGTTCATCGTCATGCAAACCGTCGGCAATCAGCCGCCGGAAACGCTCGCGACGGGCTGCTATCACGACACACTCGCGGCCACCATCGACGGCGTTCGCCTCGCTTCGCGCAACGCCATTTACGACAATGCGCTGATCCCGAATTCCCTCGTCTACCCTCTTTAGAAACCCCCAACATGGATCTCGGACTCAAAGGCAAAAACGTCATCGTCACGGGCGGCAGTCGCGGCATTGGCCGCTCGATTGCGCTGGCGTTCGCGGATGAAGGCGCCAATGTGGCCATCTGCGCACGTGGCGCAGAGGCACTCATGCGCACGCGTGACGAGCTTGCGTCGCGCGGCGTGACGGCGTTCGCGCAGCCGTGCGATGTGGGTGACGCAGCGTCGCTGGCCGCCTTTCTCGATGCCGCGCACGCTGCGCTCGGTGGCATCGATGTACTCGTCAACAACCCGTCCGGTTTCGGGCTCGGCGACACCGAGGAAGCCTGGTCGCTCGGCTTCAATGTGGACATGATGGCGGCGGTTCGCGCCAGCCGTCAGGTGGTGCCGTGGATGGAGGCGCGTGGCGGTGGCAGCATCGTTCACATCTCGTCGATCTCGGGCATGGAAGGCACGACGCGACAGGCCGCCTATGCCGCGATGAAGGCGGCGATGATTTCGCACTCGAAATCGCTGGCGCTGACGCTCGCGCCCAAGAACATTCGCGTCAACTGCGTTTCGCCCGGCTCGGTGGAATTCCCCGGTGGCTTGTGGGAAAAACGCAAGCTCGACGGCTCGCCGCTCTACGAAGCGATCCGCACGGGCATTCCGTTTCAACGTCTCGGTCGTCCGGAGGAAATCGCGGCGGCTGTCGTGTTCTGCGCGTCTGCACCCGCGAGCTGGGTCAACGGCGTCAACCTGCCCGTGGACGGTGGCCAACATCGCGGAAATCTCTAACAGCTTTTCGTTGAGTCCTTTATTTCATAGGGCATAGCGCTAAATTTGGCCATTTATCGACTTTTGCATAAATTCGCTGCCAAGCCCTTCTAAAAGGTCGTTTCATGAAAAAGCTGATAGCGGAAATTGCGACTGATTCAATATCAACAATGTCGTCCAGCGCGCCCTCGAGGGTTAACCGACCGTCGCCCAATCCAGTCATGTCGACGTCATGACTTGAGCGAAATCCACTCAAGCGCGTCATCCACCTGTCGAAAATCGTCACCTGAAAGTTTCGCTAATCGCACAAAACGCCCGATTTTCCGGGCGCAAACCCGCGAAATCGCTCTGGCACGAGCCTTGCCCTATAGCTCGCAGAAATGACTTCCGGCGGGAGAACACCATGGGCTTTTTCGACAACTGGCTGACCGACAAGGTAAGCGTTGCGCTTGGACGCGGCGCAGCACCGCAAGCGGCCACCGCTGGCTCGCCCGCTCCGTCCAAGTCGCGCTCGCACAAGCCTGACGAGGACAATCCGCACGATTTCACGACCAAGCCGACGATTGACCCGGAAGTCCTGAAAACCATCCTCCCGCGCGACGGCCGCTCGCCGATGACCGTGTCCGGTCTCGACGGCGTGCTGACCGTTGGCGCCGACATGGTCATGACCACTGACCAGCCAATTCACTGCCAGGTGATTCGCGTGCTCGGCACGCTGGAAGCGACCGTCAATGCGCAAAAGATCATCATCGCCGAGGGCGCCCGCGTCACCGGCTCGGTGCGGGTAAACGACGCTGACATCCGTGGCGAATTCGACGGATCGCTGCAGGCTCGTGGCGCCGTCACCATTCATCCGGGCGCCAAGCTGACCGGCAAGGTCCGCGCGCTTGAACTGACCATCTCGAAACAGGCGATGATCGAAGGCGCCGACATCAAGCGTGTCGTGCCGCGCGTGTTTGAGGACCTGAGTCCGGACGCCGTCAACGAACCGCGCTACGAGGAAGGCTCGTCCTCAATGTGCATCACGGTGTCGCGCCACTCCGCGTTGCGCCGCGCGTACTAGCCCTTCGCGGGCCTGCGCCTACCAGGCCTCGCGCCAGGTATCAACGAAACGTGAACGAATCGCGGCTTCAGTGAAGCTGTGATTCTGTCCACCGCGTTCGCCAATCTTGATCGAGCCGAGCAAGCTTCCGAGCTTGCACGCCTTTTCCACCGACCA
>CAYMSY010000146.1:0-6911 GCA_964393195.1 uncultured Alcaligenaceae bacterium
CACCGCCCAGCGCCAGCCCCTGGAGCATGCGTAACAGCACGAGCATGATCGGCGCGGCAATCCCGATGCTGGTGTAAGTGGGTAGCAGCCCCACGGCAAAGGTTGATAAACCCATCAGAATGATGGTCATGAGGAAGGTGTATTTACGCCCGATCATGTCGCCGAGGCGACCGAACACCAGCGCGCCGAATGGGCGTACCAGAAAGCCTGCGGCGAAAGCCAGCAGCGCAAAAATGTATGCGGACGTCGGATCAAGTCCGGAAAAGAACTGCTTGGCGATAATCGCAGCAAGCGAGCCGTACAGGTAAAAATCGTACCACTCGAACACAGTACCTAGTGACGACGCGAAGATAACTTTCTTCTCTTCGGCCGACATCGGACGGTTTGCGTCCGCTGTTGCTGTTGCCATGCTTTTTCCCCTTCGGTGATAGCGATCATGCTCGAACCTGGCCTGATCGCGACAGGGCGAAAGTTAGAGAACGGTGCTTACGGCGCTCTGACAACTCCTTACACAAAACTGACAACGAAGCGTGCGCCGCCGTACGGCGAGGATTCGATATGGACGGACGCGCCATGGGACTGCGCCACCTCGCGCACAATCGCCAGCCCCAGCCCGGTACCGCTGATTGACGCGCCGGACTCCGGATCAAGCTGGGTCACACGCGCGAACGGCGCAAAAACCCGCTCCCGATCAGCCAGCGCTATGCCCACGCCGGAATCGTCAATGATCAGGCGATTTGGCTTGGCGTGAACGGAAATGACCACGGTGCCGCCTCGCGGCGTGTACTTGAGGGCGTTATCAACAAGATTGCGGATCATTTCGCCCAGCAGCGTGGCGTCGCCGACAATATCAACCGGCTGCTCGCTCGGATCGAATGCGAAGTCAATCTCGCGCTCAATGGCCTGCGGCAATACGTCCTGCGCCACGCTTTCACACAACGCGTTGAGCGCCACAGGTTCCCTCGCGCTGGTGGTTCCCGCGCTTTCGGCACGCGCCAGCGCCAGCAACTGATTGGCCAGGCGACTCGCCCTCTGGCCCGTCGACACAAGGCGAATCAGTGCCTGATCCCGCTCCACGCCGTCCGGCAAGCGCTGCAACAGTTCGCTTTGCGTACGCAGCGCAGCCAGCGGTGTCCGCAACTGGTGCGCCGCATTGGCGATAAACCGCTTCTGCGCGCCGAGTGAGGTCTGCAACCGCTTCATCAGGGCATTGATTGATGCGATCAGCGGTGCAATTTCCTGCGGGGCCAGCTGTTCCGGCAACGGCCGCAGGTCGTCCGCATCGCGCTCATCGAGATGGATTTGCAGCGTCTTCATCGGTTGCGCTACATACGTGAGGCCGTACCACAGCAGATAAAACGCCACCAGCAGAACGGCGGTCTGGGCAACCGCCTCGTGCGCCATGCCTGAACGCAACAGCGCCGCCTGCCGCTCACGCGACTGCGCCACTGCCAGCGTAAAGTCCTTTCCGGCCGCCGGAAATCGCAGGCGGACGACTCGCATGACATCGTCATCCATGACCGTATTGAATCCGTCGACGTGCCGGAAGACGCCGCTGACGATCGTTGGCGGTGCAAACGGCTGCTCCGCGTCGACGGTCTCCCGCAAGAAGGGTTGCAGCGCATCGTCGCCCGCGACCGGGGTCCCGCTGGCATCCACGATCAGGTAATTGATCGGATACTCGCTGGTCATATTGAGCCAGCGCTTGGTCGGCTCAGACGGAAATGCGAGGTCCGGCCGACTGCCGCTGCGCAGTTCCCATTCGGCAATCAGCATGACCGACGCTGCGCTCAGACTGTCGTCGAGCGCCGTGTCCACGGTCGTCCGGGCACTCATGAACGAGATACCCAGACTCACCAGCCAAATGGAAAGCAGTGGCGCCAGCAGCCATTCCAGCAGCCGCGCAGCAAGACTCATTGAAGCTGTGTGGAGCCCAGAGGGGAAGCCTTCTCGGCAACCGGAGCCATCGCTTTGTCCGTCATCAGGGAGGCCGCCTTGTCAATGCAGTATCCCAGTCCGCGGAAGGTCCGCACCTGGATGCCTGCTGGCTCCAGCTTCTTGCGCAACCGATGGACATAAACCTCAATGGCGTTGAGCGAAATATCGCTGTCCCAGGCGCACAGGCCTTCCATCAATTGCTCTTTGGTGACAGCGCGACCCGCTCGCAGCAGCAGTACTTCCAGAATTCCTGCCTCGCGCACCGACAGCTCAAGTGGCATCCCGTCAGCACTTGCCTGCCGCGACGCGATGTCGAACGTCAACCGGCCATGTACAAGCATGTTGCTCGTCGCGGCATTGCGGCGCCGGATAAGGGCCCGGACCCGGGCGTGCAATTCATCAAGCGCGAAAGGTTTGACCAGATAGTCATCAGCGCCGGCATCGAGTCCTTCGACGCGGTCGGTCACCGAGTCCATCGCGGTCGTGATGAGGACAGGCACCGCCTTTTGTGATTCGCCCCGGGCGCGCAGTTGGCGCAACACCTGAAGCCCCGACATTCGTGGCAGGCCAAGATCCAGAATGACCAGATCGTATTGCGACGTCGTCAACGCCGTCGCCGCCGACGAACCATCAGTCACCCAGTCGACCGCGTAATGCTCCCGTTTCAGGCTTGCAGTTACGCCGCTGCCCAACTCGGGATCGTCCTCCACCAACAATATCCGCACAGCCTGTCCTCCTGATTAGAAGTGTAGTCCTGTGGGTCAAAAAACCAGATCAGCTTCTGCTCAAAAGGTCCATTTTTGTGGGCTTGGCGCGCCGATATGCCATTTATCGACTTTTCGTCAAATATCGTGCTTAGCCCTTTCTGAATGGTGCTCGCAGGCCGTTTTTACTAAAAGCTGTTACGGATATTTGACGCTGCAGCCATAGGGCGTAGCCGTCGCAACCGTCACCGGCTTGCCGGCAAGCGTCTCGTCGAGCGCAGCCCGTACATAGTTTTTCGCGATTTTTATGTCTGCCGGATTGGCGCTGCGCTTGTCATCGATGCCACCGGCGTAAACCAGTTTGCCCGTCGGGTCGATCACGTACATGTGCGGTGTCGTCTTGGCGGCGTAAGACATGCCGACCTTGCCGGACTCATCCATCAACAGATAGGACGAAGCGCCCTTCCATTCGCCGTTCATCTTGGCGCTGAGCCTGGGCGGCGCGAGGTAGTCCGTGTGATTCTTCTCGGTGCTGTTGATCGAGAGCCAGACGACGCCCTTGTCTTTAGCCTCTTTCTGCAGCGCCTGCATGTTGCCCGAGCCATAGTGCTTGACCACGAACGGACAGCCGGGGTTCGTCCATTCCAGAACCACATGTTTGCCCTTGAAATCGGAAAGCTTCACCGCCTTGCCATTGACATCGGTCAGCGTGAAATCGGGCGCTGCCTGACCAACCGTTGAGGCCTGCGCCGCGAGCGAGGTCACAGCGAGCAAAAGCGTAGCGAGAGGACGGATCATGATGACTCCTTGGTTGCAATGAACGGTCGTTACACACTGCATCCCGGCAAAGACGGTCTTTCGCCGGGACGCATCAACTCAAAAACTCAAGACGGCGACGGCAACGCCGCCAGCGCATCCCTGACGATACCCGTGGTCAGCAATTCCGGCAATATCTGCGGCGCTTTTCCCGGTGCATGCAATACGTACACCGGCACGCCCGAGCGGTTCATACTGGTCAACGCCTGGGTGATCCGCTCATCACGATTGGTCCAATCGGCGCGCATCAGGGTTACCTTTTTCTGTGCAAACGCCTGTTCAATCTCCGCGCGCGACAGCACCAGCCGCTTGTTGGCCTGACAGCTCACGCACCATGCCGCCGTGAAATCGACGAATACCGGCGTGCCCTCGGCGTTGAGTTTGGCGACGGCAGCGGGGTCCCACGGTAGCCACTGTGCAGCGCCCGACGTAGACGCCGCCATCGCCACCGGCGCCGCGCTCGGCCACGCCAATGCCGCGGCCGCCAACGTAGCCGCCACGCCAGTCCAGCGCGCAACCGGTTTCATCGAACCAATCAGCCATGCGCCAAACGCCAGTCCGACCAGCCCGAGCAGACCGATCGCTGCGCCGTCCGCGCCGGCCTGCAACGAAAGCACCCAGATCAGCCACACCACGGTCAAAAACATCGGAAACGCCAAAACCTGCTTGAACGTCACCATCCACTGACCCGGTCGCGGCAATTTGTCGAGCCATTTCGGGAACCACGCCAGCAATACATACGGCAAGGCCATGCCCAACCCCAGTGCGGCAAAGACGCTGAGCGCGGCGGCGGCACTTTGGGTCAATGCAAAGCCCAGCGCGGCGCCCATGAATGGTGCGGTACACGGGCTCGCGGCGATCACCGCCAGCACGCCCGAGAAAAACGCATCGACGCCGGGGTGCTTCGCCTGCATCGAAAGCAGTGACGACGGTGCCAGCTGGCCCACCTCGAACGCACCCATCAGGTTGAGTCCGATCAGGAAGAAAATCACCGCCAGCACCCACACCACGCCGGGGCTCTGCAGCTGGAAGCCCCAGCCAATAGCGCTTCCGGCGCTCTTGAGTGCGAGCAGAACGCCCGCCAGCGCGAGGAACGAAAGCACGACACCAACGGCATAAAACACGCCGTGCTGCCGCATCGCCAGCGCGCCGTGAGTCGAATTACCGGAATGCTGCGCAAACGAGAGAATCTTGAGCGACAGCACCGGAAACACGCACGGCATCAGGTTCAGGATCATGCCGCCGACAAATGCGAGCAGCAGCGCTGACCAGTACGTCACATCGCCGCCGCCAGCCGCGTTGGTAGAAGCAACGCCCTTGAGCGCGGCCGCCGAAGTGGGCAGTGTGTAAGCACTCGCAGCGACCGTAGCCAATGTGCTACCCGATGCCTCACCTTTGGCGCCAACCGCAGCGCCACTGGCCGCCAGCACAATCTGCATGCGTTCCGGCAGCTTGACGCCGTCAACCAGCTTCAGTTTGACCGCATAGCCCTGTTCGGTGCGAAAAACCTGCTGCACCGACGGGTCATTGACCTGCTCCGGAACCGGGAAGACATCCAGCGCGGTCAGTGCGGCGGCGTTAGCAGGTGCCACCAGCTCCAGCCAGACCTCGCGCGACGGGTTGGTCGCCGTGTGTAGCGTCGCTTTCCACGCGCTGGCATCGCCCGGCATCGCGGCCCGGGCGGCGGCAAAGCGGGCAGCATCTGTGCCCGCCGAAGCTGTCGCGGCCACCGGCAACGTGAGCGACACCTCGCCTTCTTCCGGGATGCAAACATCCTTGCAGACCAGCCATTCGGCCTTGCCTTTCAGCGTGACGCTGTCGCCAGCTTTGGCCGAGGTCGGCACGCTGACCGTCACTGGCAGCACGACCTCGCCTTCGTAACCGAAATTGATGATCGGACCGGTCGCAAGGCGCTTCGGCGTCGGCCAGTCGAAGTCACCAATGCCGTAGCCGGTGGGCACTTGCCAGGTGACTTTCGTCGGATAGCCCGAGTCGCCGGGGTTTTTCCAGTAGGTGTGCCAGTGCGGCGCATGCTTGATCGACAGCCCGACCGTATTCTTCTCGCCAACCACCAGCGCCGTTTTCTCCGCGATCAGCTCAACTTCGGCGTGCTCGGTCTTGATCGGCGCTGCGTGCAACGACCCGACGAGCAGCAGCGCCATAGCCCATGCCGTCACTGCCGCGAAGGCGGGAAACCGGCGGCGCACTCGACCGAAGGTCAAATCAGTAAATGGTGACGTCATGGTGGATTCAGTTGGGTCTGGATTCCCGCCTTCGCGGGAACGACGGAGCTTGATATTGACAGGCTCGCAACGTGAGAGCGGGCAATCCGTCTTTGGTTCCCGCCAAACATGTCCCGGAACCTTACAATTCAAGGGTTTATAGCCAATTTTAGTGCGCCGCCA
Organism: uncultured Alcaligenaceae bacterium; assembly: GCA_964393195.1. GTDB lineage: Bacteria > Pseudomonadota > Gammaproteobacteria > Burkholderiales > Casimicrobiaceae > Casimicrobium. The sequence goes on from CAYMSY010000146.1 coordinate 5,864, forward strand.
CGTTCTTGTGCGGTGCATAGCGAGTCATGGAATCCACGTACAACCACAAGGCGGTTGAAGCCGCCGCGCAATCCCATTGGTCGTCGACCAACGCCTACCTTGCCATCGAGAACGATCCGCGCTTCCCGAAAGGCAAATACTACGCCTGCTCGATGCTGCCCTATCCGTCGGGCAAGCTGCACATGGGCCATGTGCGCAACTACACGATCAACGACATGCTGGTGCGCTATCTGCGCATGCAGGGCTACAACGTGCTGATGCCGATGGGCTGGGACGCGTTCGGCCTGCCCGCCGAGAACGCCGCCATGAAAGGCAAGGTTGCGCCCGCCGCGTGGACCTACGAAAACATCCGCGTGATGAAGTCGCAGTGCAACGCGCTGGGACTGGCCATTGACTGGTCGCGCGAGCTGACCACCTGCGACCCGCAGTATTACAAGTGGAATCAGTGGTTCTTCCTGAAGTGTCTCGAGCACGGCCTCGCGTATCGCAAGACGCAAATCGTGAACTGGGACCCGGTTGACCAGACAGTGCTCGCCAATGAGCAGGTGATCGACGGTCGTGGCTGGCGCTCGGGCGCACTCGTGGAAAAGCGCGAGATCCCCGGCTACTACATGAACATCACGAAGTACGCCGAGGAGCTGCTCGACGCCACGCTGCACAAGTTGCCCGGCTGGTCGGACCGCCTGCGCACCATTCAGGAAAACTGGATCGGCAAATCGGAGGGCGTGCGTTTCGCGTTCCCGCACGACATCAAAGATGCTGCGGGGAATCCGATTCAGGACGGCAAGATGTACGTGTTCACCACGCGTGCCGATACGATCATGGGCGTCACCTTCGTCGCGGTCGCACCGGAGCATCCGCTCGCGGTGCGCGCCGGCGAATTGAACCCGGCACTGGCACCGAAGATCGATGCGCTCAAGCTGGGCGGCACGACGGAAGCGGAACTCGCCGTCAAGGAAAAAGAAGGTGTGGCGACGGGGTTGTTCGTCACGCATCCGATCACACTTGAGCAGATCCCAGTTTGGGTGGGAAACTACGTCTTGATCAC
>CAYMSY010000146.1:6921-7476 GCA_964393195.1 uncultured Alcaligenaceae bacterium
TGCTTATCACGTATGGCGACGGCGCCGTGATGGGTGTGCCGGCGCATGATGAGCGCGACTTTGCGTTTGCGAAGAAGTATGGGTTAGCGATAAAGCAGGTCGTAAAGGTAGGTGACAATTTATTCTCAGCTGATGCTTGGCAAGAGTGGTACGGGCAAAAGGAAGGCAGCTACTGTTTGCCGTTCTTAGTATTGGCAAATGGCCGTCTTGAAATCAACATTCCGGCGCTTGCTTTCAAGGACGCGGTGAATGCAATAGCCAAATTTCTTGAAACGCTCGGCCTCGGCGAAAAGAAAGTCACATATCGCCTTCGCGACTGGGGCATCTCGCGTCAACGCTACTGGGGCACGCCTATTCCGGTGATTCACTGCGACGATTGTGGCGTGGTGCCGGTGCCGGAAAAGGACTTGCCGGTCGTTCTGCCCGAGCATCACATTCCCGATGGCAGCGGTAGTCCACTCAAGCACGACGAAGCATTCCTCAAATGCTCGTGCCCGAAGTGCGGCAAGCCAGCGCGACGCGAAACCGACACCATGGATACTTTCGTCGACAGCG
>CAYMSY010000147.1:0-4617 GCA_964393195.1 uncultured Alcaligenaceae bacterium
TGCGGGCTACGGCGATGTGGGCAAGGGCTCGGCACAGGCACTGCGTGCACTGTCGGCACAGGTGTGGGTCACCGAGATCGATCCGATCAACGCACTGCAAGCCGCGATGGAGGGCTTCAAGGTCGTCACGATGGAATACGCGGCTGACAAGGCCGACATCTTCGTGAGCGCCACCGGCAACAAGGACGTGATCCGCTACGAGCACATGGCGGCGATGAAAGACGAAGCCATCGTCTGCAACATCGGTCACTTCGACAACGAAATCGACGTTGCCTCGCTCGAAAAATGTACTTGGGACGAGATCAAGCCGCAAGTCGATCACGTGATTTTCCCGGACGGCAAGAAGATCACGTTGCTGGCCAAAGGCCGCCTCGTGAACCTCGGTTGCGCGACCGGCCATCCGAGCTTCGTGATGAGCTCTTCGTTCGCCAATCAGACGATTGCGCAGATCGAACTGTTTACCAAGAAAGATCAGTACGAAGCGGGCAAGGTCTACGTGTTGCCGAAACACCTCGACGAAAAAGTTGCACGTCTGCACCTCAAGAAGGTCGGCGCAATGCTGACCGAGTTGACCGATGAGCAGGCGGCGTACATTGGCGTGAGCAAGGCCGGCCCATACGACGCTGATACTTACCGGTACTGATCGGCGTTGCTGTGCGGGCGCAGTATTGTTATCGCGTAGGGTGGGCAACGTGTTGCCCACGCGTCCGCAAGCAATTGCAAGGCTCGTTGTGAAAATGTAAACCGCTGGGCACACGTTGCCCACGCTACCGGAGAGACATCATGATTCGCTTGCTAATTGTCTGGGTACTGAACGCCGTCGCGTTGATGGCGGTGGCTTATTTCATACCGGGCATCGTGGTTACGAGCTTTATCTCCGCGTTGATCGCGGCGTTTGCGCTGGGTTTCGTGAACACCTTGATCCGGCCGTTACTCACCTTGCTGACCTTGCCGATTTCCATCCTGACGCTCGGTTTTTTCTACCTTGTGCTGAACGGTCTGCTGTTCTGGATGGTTGGCAAACTGCTCAACGGCTTCTCGGTTGATGGCTTCTGGACGGCGGTCTTTGGCGGCCTGCTTTACGGGTTGATCTCGTGGGTGCTGGCATTGATCATTCCGTTCGGCAAAAAGTCGAAATCCGCCTGACACCATGCGTGCGGACGTTCTGCTTGTCGAGCGCGGGCTCGCGCCTTCGCGCACGGCTGCACAGCGGCTGATTGCAGGCGGGCACGTGTTCGCACGTGAGGGCGATGCGCGCGTAGCACTGACCAAGCCGAGCGTCACGTTGTCCGCCGACATCGCGCTAGAAGTTGAAGCGAGCGAGCTGGATCGTTTCGTCTCGCGCGGTGGGCTCAAGCTCGACGGCGCGCTGACGCACGTCGGATTTGACGTGACCGGGTTGCACTGTCTCGACGTTGGCCAGTCAACCGGAGGCTTCACTGATTGCCTGCTGCAACGGGGTGCCGCGCATGTCGTTGGTGTGGACGTCGGGCATGACCAGCTTCATGCGCGGATACGTGCCGATGCGCGGGTGACCTGCATTGAAGGGGTGAATGCGCGCGCGCTAAGCAAGGTCGGCGAACCGTTTGACCTGATCGTCGCTGACGTTTCGTTCATTTCACTCACCAAAGTGCTGCCGCAGTGGCCCGCGTTGCTTGCCACAGACGGGCACGTGCTGAGCCTCGTCAAGCCGCAATTCGAAGTCGGCGCCGACAATCTGGCGCGTGGCGGTATCGTGCGCGATTCGGCGCTCTACTCGAGTGTCGAAACAGACATCCGCAACGCCTGCATGAACGCGGGCCTGCAGGTGCTTGACTATTTCGCCAGCCCGATCACCGGCACCGATGGCAACCGTGAATTTTTCGTCCATGCGGTGCAGGCATGAGTGGCAAACCATCACGCGCAGCGGCGGACGAGTTTCGTGACTATTGCATTGAGCTGCTTTCCGGTATCGCGCCGCGTGGTGGCATTGACGGCATTGTGGCCAGGCGAATGTTTGGCGGCACCGGCTTTTCGATGGATGGCAAGACCTTCGCGATCATCGCGTTCGATCAGCTCTGGCTCAAGGGGGATGAAGAAACGCGGGCCCAATTTGACGCGGCCGGATGCGAAATCTTCACCTACGAAGCGGATGGCAAGTCGCGCAGCATGGGCTATTTCACCGTTCCGCCCGACGCGATGGAGTCGGCAGCGCTGATGCGGCCGTGGGCGGAGTTGGCCTGGAGCGCGGCTCTGCGGGCTGCGGCACAAAAAAGCAGCAAGAAGACCGCACGCAAGTCGCCCACAGCGACCGGTGTCACGGCGAAGCCCAAATCGCTTACCGGCAAAACAACGAAATCAAAAAAGACACTGTCCTGATGAACAACATCTCTTTCGAATTCTTTCCACCGAACACGCCGGAAGGCACGGTCAAATTGCGTGGTGTCACGCAGCAGCTCGGCGCGTTGTCACCGGAATTTTTCAGCGTGACTTACGGCGCCGGCGGTTCAACGCGGGAGAAGACGCTGTCGACCGTGCTCGAAATCATAGACGCGGGATTCAGCGCTGCGCCGCATCTATCCTGCATTGGCGCGACGCGGCAGAGCATTGCCGAGACGCTTGCACTCTACAAGGAAAAAGGCATCCGTCGCATCGTCGCACTGCGTGGTGATATGCCGAGTGGCATGGGGGCGATGGGCGACTTCGGCTATGCGACTGACCTTGTCAAATTCATTCGTGAACTGCACGGCGATCACTTCACAATCGAGGTCGCGGCTTATCCCGAGTACCACCCGCAGAGCCGTTACGCCGAAGCGGATCTCAGGAATTTCGTCGAGAAGGCGAACGCTGGAGCGCACTCTGCGATCACGCAATTTTTCTTCAATGCCGATGCTTACTTTCATTTTGTCGATGAAGTGCGCAAGCGTGGCGTCACGATCCCGATCGTGCCGGGCATCATGCCGTTTCACAATTTCTCGAAGATCGCGCGCTTTGCGGCGAAGGACTCCATCGACATCCCGCGCTGGATCGCGCTCAAGATGGAAGGCTTCATGGACGACGCTGCATCGATCCGCGCGTTCGGTGCCGACGTCATCGCCAATCTGTGCCAGCGTCTGCTCGACGGCGGCGCACCGGGTATCCACTTCTACACGATGAACCAGGCGCCGCTGACTGCGGAAATCGTGACCCGTTTGCGAGCAAAATGAAGGCGGCCGCAAACCTCTAACCCCTAAAGGCTCACCATGACCAACACCGTAATTCACACCAGCAACGCCCCGGCCGCGATTGGCCCTTACTCACAGGCCATCAGTGTCGATTTGCCGGCATCGCGCAAGGTTGTTTTCTGCTCCGGCCAGATCGGGCTTGACCCGGCCAGCGGCAATCTGGTGGAAGGGTTCGACGCACAGTCGAGTCAGGCCATCGCCAACATGCAGGCGGTGATTACGGCGGCCGGCGGCGACCTCGGCAACATCGTAAAACTCACGCTGTTCCTCACCGATTTCGCCAACTTCGCCAACGTCAACGGCAAGCTCGAAGCGCTGCTGCCCAAGCCTTATCCGGCGCGCTCGACGGTCGGCGTAGCGTCGCTGCCGAAGGGCGCGCAGTTTGAAATAGAAGCGACGCTGGTGCTGTAGGGATTCATCCCTGCTCGCGTGTTGCCATTGCTTTTTTGCCTGTTGAGGATGCTCATGACTGTTCGCGCTCTGCTGGTGATTGCCCTCATGTCCGTCGCCGGCGCCGCGAGTGCCGACATCTACAAATGCAAGGACGCAAAAGGCGCGGTTACTTTTGTGGATTCGCCCTGTCCGGTTGACCAGAATCTGGTGGACCACAAGGTGACCAACGACCCGAATACGCTTAACCGGCCATCGCAATCGTCGCGATCGCGCGAGAAGGCGAGCGCACAGACGTCCACGCGATCTGGCAGTTCCGCCTCGCCGCCCAAGGCGACTGCTTCGGCGGGTGACTCTGCGGGCTGCGACAGCCAGCGCAAGCGTCTTGCGCGAATGCAGACGCAGTCCTGCATCGAGGGGCTGCAAATCGCGACCGGTCGCGTGATGTGCATGCCCGATGCCGAACGCCGGGAATATCTCGCCCGTCTCAAGAGCACGATTGAGGCGGTCTGTTCGTAGCAGGATTGCCGCAGTTTTACGGCGCTCGGGACTATTGGCTTTTTGATGAAACGACGTCCGCGAAGGGCTTGCAGCCTATAAAGGCGGAATGTCGACTTATGTCAAAAATTCGCGCTAAGCCCTACGCAGAAAGGCTTTCACGAAAAAGCTGATTCACCTAACCAGCACCGCCGCGCAGCAAAATCAGCGTCGCCAGCCCGAGAAAAATGAAGAAACCGCCGGTGTCGGTCACTGCCGTGAGCAGCACGCTGGAGCCAGCCGCCGGGTCCTTGCCCTGACGATAGCGCCACATCGGAATCACCACGCCCATCACCGCTGCGAGCACCAGATTGAGCGTCATCGCGAGCGTGAGCACGAGCCCGAGCGCGAGATTCTTTTCCATGAGCCCGATCACGAGGCCGATAATGCCGCCGAAAATCAGGCCATTGATCAACGCCACGGTGATTTCCTTTTTCACGAGGCGCCGGAAGTGCTCGGTGCCGACCTGACCGAGCGCAATGGCGCG
>CAYMSY010000147.1:4717-7460 GCA_964393195.1 uncultured Alcaligenaceae bacterium
ATCTTCGGCTCGACCATCACGTCGGACACCAGCTTTTCCTCGTCGGTCACGAGGATCACGTTGGTTGGCAATACGCCGAGCAGCTTGTCCTCGCGATCCACGACGAACACCTGATCGGTGTTGGCGGGCAATTCATCAAAGCGGCGCAGATAGCGCATGACGACTTCCAGCGTCACATCGGCACGCACTTCGATCATCTCGAAGTCCATGAGCGCACCGACCATGTCTTCTTCGTACGACATGGCTTGCCGCAATTGCTCCCGCTCTTCGGGATCAAGCGTCTTCTTGACCTCCTCAACCACCTCGGACGGCAGATCCGGCGCCAGTTCCGCCAGCTCATCGGTGTCCAGCGTGGCGGCAGCGGCCACCAGCTCCGGCGCATCCATGCTGGCGATGAGGCTCTCGCGCACGGCGTCCGACGCCTCGACCAGAATGTCACCGTCGCGGTCCGCCTTGACCAGATCCCAGATGAAGATGCGCTCGTCGAGCGGCAGCGCTTCGAGAATGTGCGCGACGTCGGCCGGATGCAGCTCGTCGAGCTTCGCGCGCAGTCGCGCGAGCACACCCTGAACCACCGGGCTTTGCGAAGGATTGTCGAGCGTATCGGCCAGGCTTTCCGCGAAACCCGACAGCAGCCGGTACTGTCGTACCAGCGCAATGACGTCGCTTAGGGCTTCGCTGAGTGCATCATCCACGCTCGCGCTGTTCGCAACAAGCGACTCTTTTTCGAGGGCTTCGGGCATGGAGGAGGGGGGTTCAAGGAAAGGAAAAGCGGAGACGGAACCCGAATTCTAATGGGCGGCGCACAAAGACGGTGAACCTGCGCTGCCTGATCGCGTGGCATTGACCCTGCATGCAACAAGTCTGTCATCACGACATTGCGCTTTCGTGACGACGCGACGCCGCTGAGCTGTTTTGTGGCTGCGTGCGCCCTTACCTGTGTAGACAGCGGATCGCGGGCCGGCATCACGTCCTGCGGTGTCGCTCATTGAACGGCGTTTTGCAACCCGGCGCGTGATGCGCGGGCACACGCGCCGCATCCGGCACGACGGGCCTGCGCGAGCTTCAGCATCGCTGCCCATTTCCGCAACAAATGCATTTGGAGATCATCATGAAACGCAGTTCTGTTACTCGTCTTCTGGTTGCCATCGCCACTGCCTCCGCGAGTCTCTGGACCTGCGCGCAGACCGTCAACGTTGTCGAATACCGCAACAAGACGCTGAATGCCTACTTCATCACCGGTCGCGTCGCCGAACAGCAGCTGCTCGATACCGTCGCTGATTTCTCGCGCACTGGCATGAGCTTTCAGGCGAGCGCCGCCGCCACCGCAGGCCCTGCGCTCACCAAAATCTGCCGTTTCTATGTGAACGTCGCCACGCCGTTTGTGAACTCGCATTTCTACGGCCGCCAGGGTATTGATTGCGAATCGATCCTTGCGCAAAACCTGGCCGGATTCAGCTACGAGGGGTACGATTTCGCGGTGCAATCGCCGATCGGCGCGACCTGTCCGTCCGGTACGGCGCCGATATATCGCAGCTTTCGCGCGCAGGCCGGCGGCATCACCTCGAATCACCGCTACACCGTGAGCACCGCCACCTACGGCAGCGCCGCTGCGGCGGGCTATGTTGGTGAAGGCGCCGCTTTTTGCGCGATATCCGTTACCGACGTAACGTCCGGTGCGCTTGCCACGGCAATAGGCACAGCAATCGGCAGCCCCGCGAGCGCTGTTATCGGCGCCGGTGGCGGCAGCCTGAGTGCGCCCGACGGCAAGCTCACGCTGACGGTTCCCGCCGGCGCTTTGGCCGCCAACACGACCATCAGCATTCAACCCATCACCAACAACGCGCACGGCAAGATCGGCACCGCCTATCGGCTCACGCCGGACGGCCAGACGTTTTCGCAACCGGTCACGCTGACCTTTGCCTACACGGATGGCGATGTTGAGGGCAGCGCCGCTGAATTTCTTGGTGTCGCATTTCAGACACCGGCCAGCTTCTGGAAATGGCTCGGCACCGCCACGATCAACACCGCAGCAAAAACCGTGAGCGTCAACAGCACCCACTTCACTGACTTCTCCGCCGTGAGGGGTTTGCAAATTCGTCCACCCAAGAAAACGGTCAAGCCGAGCGCGACCGCCGCATTGCAGGTGCGCCTTTGCTATGAATCGTACGATGGCGAGCTGGCCGACCTTACGACTGGCCTTGGCAACGATTGCGAAGCCGATCAGGGGCCGTCCAATGTGCTCACGGTTGATCAATGGTCGGTGAACGGTCGCCTCGGTGGTGGCGGGGTGTTCGGAATGGTGGCTGGCAGCGGCGTATCCGCGATCTACACGGCGCCCGTGAACGCACCGACGCCGCCCACAGTCGCCGTGAGTGCGCGGGTGCGCGTGCAGGGCATTGGCGGGCTGACGCTGGTCGCGTCCAGCATCACCATCGCGCGGGATTCGTGGACCGGCACCTCACCCTCGGCCTTCGCTCCGGCCAACGTCAGCGCGGAAATCATCTGGACGCTCGATCGCTCGGTCAACAACGTGTCGACTTATCTGCCGTCCGGGACCGTGAGCGTCAGCGGCGGCATCTACGCCTTCTGCACCGTGAATCCAGCGACCTGGGTGATCACGCCGGCAGACGGCATGCTGGTCGTCGACTACAACACGACACCACCGACCTACTACGGCGGCGGTACGAGTTCATGGGCGGCAGGGTTGACCTGTCCTCCGGCCCCCGGCGCGACGCCGGTC
>CAYMSY010000148.1:0-5859 GCA_964393195.1 uncultured Alcaligenaceae bacterium
ATCTGCTGAGTAACCCGGACAAACGTAGTGCACTTCGAAAGCGCCTTGAGCGTGCGCGCGCCCACGTACGTGCACGTTGAGCGCAAGCCACCGAGAATTTCCTGCACGGTGTGTTCTACCGGGCCGCGCGCTTCTAGCGTGACTACTTTGCCCTCGGAGGCGCGGTACTTGGCGACACCTCCTGAATACATTTCCATCGCGTAATCGCTGCTCATCCCGTAGAACTTGCGATACGTCTTGCCGTGCTCATGCACGATTTCACCGCCGGATTCGTCGTGGGCGGCGAGCATGCCTCCGAGCATGACGAAGTCGGCGCCACCGCCGAAGGCTTTGGCTACGTCCCCCGGAACCGTGCAGCCGCCATCGCCGCAGATATGGCCGCCCAGGCCGTGCGCGGCGTCGGCGCATTCGATGATGGCTGAGAGTTGCGGATAGCCGACACCGGTCATCTTGCGCGTGGTGCAGACGCTGCCGGGGCCGATGCCGACTTTGACGATGTCAGCACCCGCGAGGATCAACGCCTCTGTGACATCGGCGGTGACCACGTTGCCCGCCATGATCGTCGTCTTTGGGTACGCCTCGCGAAAGCGTTTGACAAAGTCGATGAAGGTTTCGGTGTAGCCATTGGCGACGTCGATGCAGACGTATTCGATGGCGTCACCCGTGGCGTTCTTGACGACCTTGAATTTATCCAGATCAGCGTCAGTGATGCCGAGCGAATAGAAGGCGTACTGATGCACCGGATGATTGTTGTCGTTGAAGAAAGTGACGTAATCTTCAACGAGGTAATGCTTGTGCAGGGCGACGTGCATGTGATACTTCGCAAGCGCGGCAGCCATCTCGAAAGTGCCGACGGTGTCCATGTTCGCCGCTATGATTGGCACCGTTTCGCTGTGGCGACCGGAATGGCGGTATTTGTAGTCGCGCTTGAGTTCGACCTTCGCCCGCGAACCGAGCGTGGAGCGCTTGGGGCGGAACAGGACGTCCTTGAAGTCAAGCTTGAGTTCTTCTTCGATACGCATAGCAGCCAACGTTCGTGGTGAGCCTGTCGAACCATGAATGCAGATTTCACGAGTTCATCCTTCGACAGGCTCAGGACGAACGGGGGACAGCGAAACTGCGGACGTAAAAAAACGGAGTGCCGGCAAACTGACGTTCGATGACAACTCCGTGGTTGCAGCGAATTATAGGATTGAGTCGCTAGACTAGCGCTTATGTCAGACATAAACCCCCATCACGCCGCTTTTGCCCGAACCGCGCTCGAAAACGCGCGCCGCGAGTACCCCAACTTCACGATGCATTTTGTGCATGATGCGGCGGAGGCACGCGCCTGCGTGCCGTCCGAATTGCATCCGATCTTTTTCGGCAGCTACGACTGGCACTCCTGCGTGCACATGCACTGGTCGATGGCGCGACTGCTGAATCTTGATCCGTCGTCCAGTCACGCCAAGGCAATCGCCTCATGGTTCGACCGGCAATTTGATTCAGGTAAAGCCGAACGCGAGGTTGCATATTTCGCACGCGACGGCGCGACGCACTGGCAGCGGCCCTATGGTTGGGGTTGGCTGCTCAAACTGTACTCGGAGCTTGCGGTTTGTGTGCATCCACATGCCGAAAAATGGCGTGCTGGATTGCGTCCACTCGCGGACTTTCTCGCTGATGCGATGTTTCATCACCTGCAAACGGCGAACGCGCCGGTTCGTCATGGCGTGCATTCGAATACATCCTTCGCGATGGTTCACGCGTTGCGTTACGCGACGACTGTTGGCGACCATGATTTCATGACGTTGATTGGTCAGAAGGCGCGGCAGTGGTTCGGCGAGGATCGCGATTACCGCCTGGCGTACGATTTTTCGGGTGAGGATTTTCTGTCACCCGCACTGACACAGGCGCTGCTGATGTCCGTCGTGCTGCCGCATGAAGAATTTCTCACGTGGTTTGCCGCGTTTCTGCCAGAGCTGGCTGCAGGGGATTTCAAGTACCTAGCGCCCGCGACAGTGACCAACGAACATGATGCCAAGCAGGTTCACAATCACGGCTTGAATCTCTCACGTGCATGGTGCATGCGCGGACTCATGCAGGTGCTCACGCCGGGTGAAGTTCGCTGGACCCGGTTCGGCGTCTTGTCCGGCGAGCATCTTCGCGCTGCGGAGGCGGCGATCACCGGTGGCGAATACGTGAGTACACACTGGTTGATCTCGTTTGCGCTGTTGGCCGAGACGGAGTGGCATTCGTGACTACGGTTGAAATCGCGCTTGCCCTCATTGTCGTATTGCTTGTTGTCATCCTGGCCCTGGTGGCGACGCAAAAGGGCGGCATCGTGCGCCGTGTAAGCAATGAACTCGGTACGCAGCTCGAGACCAAACATCGCGCGATGATTGGCGACGTGGGCGGCATGTTCAATCAGGTCAGCGAACGTGTGGGCCGTGACCTGACCGCATCAAGTTCCGGCACGCGCGAAGTGATCGGGACGTTGCAGGTGCAGGTGATTCATTCACTGTCGCAGCAGACCGAAGCCTCGCTCAAGCAACTTGCCTTGCTGCAACAAACGTTGTCTACGCAACAGGATGCACTGAAGCGCGACGTGCTCGAACAGATGCTTGGCAAGATGGCGGAGCAGACCCGCGCCAATCAGGAGTTGCTGCAGAACACGCTGCGCAACATGAGCGCCCAGATCACGCAGCAGGCCGAGACGATGACCAAGACCGTTGATGGGCGGCTGGAGCAGATCAGCGGCAAGGTCAACGAACGGCTTGACGAGGGTTTCAAGAAGACCAACGAGACGTTCGCCAATGTGATGGCGCGGCTCGCCGTGATCGACGAGGCGCAGAAAAAGCTGGACGGTCTGACGACGAACGTGGTGAGCCTGCAGCAGGTGCTCTCCGACAAATCCGCGCGCGGTGCGTTTGGCGAAGTGCAGCTGGAAGCGCTGGTGCGCGACACCTTGCCACCCGGTGTGTACGAGTTTCAGGCTGCGGTAGGCGCGGGACGTGAGAAGGCGGACTGTGTGTTGACAATGCCCGACGGCACGTCGAAGATGGCGATCGATTCGAAATTTCCGCTGTCGAATTACCGCGTTTCAATTGATGCGACACAACCGGAGGCGGCGCGCAATGTTGCACGCAGGCAATTCGCGACCGACGTCAAGAAACATATCAGCGACATCGCTGGCAAGTACATTCAGCCGGGCTCAGGGGCCGATTCGGCCGTGATGTTCGTGCCATCGGAGGCTGTGTTCGCCGAGATCATTGGCAACCATCCGGAGGTCGTTGCACAGTCGCAGGCACAGCATGTGTGGCTTACGTCGCCGACCAGTTTGATGGCAGTGCTGCACACCGTGCGCGCGGTGATTCGCGATGCCGAAATGCGCAAGCAGCTGGGTGTAATGAAGACTGAGCTCGGCAAACTCGGTGGCGATTTCGGACGCTTTCAGGATCGCATGGACAAGCTCGCGACACACATCAAGCAGGCGCATGATGATGCGGAGCAGGTGCAGATTTCCAGCCGCAAAATTAGCGGGCACTTCGAGCGGATCAAGGCGGTGGAACTGGATGCGCCGTCGTCGGATGCGTTGTTGGCGCCGAAGCGTGATGCCTGAGGGTAGGTCTATCGGCCAACCGGACGTAAGGTTGGCAAGGCCTGCTGACGTGCAGAAGGCGGGCCGTGCCCACCCTACATCGAGAACGCGATGTTTGGCTGGCTGAAAAACCGGCGCCGCGAACGTGCGCTGGCAGCCAACGCGCTGCTTGATGATGAATGGAATGCAGCGTTGCGCGAACTTCCGTTTCTTGACCATTACAAAGCAGAAACGCTTGTGCGTCTGCGTGAACTGACGACGCTCTTTCTCGTCGAGAAAAGCATCGTCAGCGGCGCCACGTCCGGTGACCATGTACTTGATGTCACGCCACACATGCGAATTCTCATCGCGGTGCAGGCCTGTCTGCTGATCCTCGGTCGCAGCGCGAATGTGGCGGACGCAATGTCGGACTTCGATGGATGGGAAAACGTTGTGGTCTATCCGGGCGACTTTCCGCGCACTTATGACTTCGAGGACGAGGCCGGTGTCGTGCATCGCCTTGACGAGCCTATTGCCGGCGAGAGCTGGTATGGCGGTCCGGTGCTGCTGTCATGGCCGGCGGTGGAAGCCGGGTACGACGAGTCGGGCATGGCGCTGGTGATCCATGAGTTCGCGCACAAGATCGACATGCTGGACGGTACCGTGGATGGCATTCCCCCACTCACGGGGGCGGCGCGCGAGACGTTCAGGCGTGAAGTGAATTCGGCGTATGAAGACTTCTGTCGCCGTGTAGACGCTGGCGAAGACACGGCAATCGACCCTTATGCCGCAGAACTGATTGACGAGTTTTTTGCGGTGAGCTGTGAAGTGTTTTTCGCGGAACCGGAATTGCTGCGCGATGAATACCCGGCGTACTTTGCGCACTTGGCATCGTACTTTCGTGTGGATCCGATCAGTGGTGTTTCACGGGTGTAAATCTGCTTGTAGCTTTTTGATGAAAGCACCTGTGAATGCGGCTTAGACGAGACAATCACTAAAAGTCGACTTTTAGTGAAATGTGGTTCTTAGCCCGTATTGAATGAGATTCTCACGAAAAAGCTGTTGACGACTATCCACGTGCGTCGTTCACCTGTTCGTTGAATTCGGCCATGCTCACAGCCGCGCCAACTTCGCGTGGCAGGGCATCACGCACCGAGAACACGCCGAGGATTTTCGAACCCGCAGCAGCGTTCGCCGCCATGATGGGCAGGTGCCTGAATCCACGCTCAATCATGATCAGTACGGCGTCCGACACCAGTGTTTCCGGTGACACGCAGTAAGGCTTGCGCGTCATGACGTCGGAGACGAGTGTTTTTTCCGGATTGAGTGCCTTGGCCAGTACCCGCGTCATGAGATCGCGTTCGGTCAGGATGCCGAGCAGGGTACCCAGCGTATCGACGATCAGAACGCTGCCGCAGTTGGCGCGGGTCATCACGCACGCCGCTTCCCACACGCTCGCCTGCGGGCCGAGGCTCACCACATGTTTGTTCGACATCGATTGAAAAACCGTACGTTCCGACATGATGACAACCCCTTTCAAAGGAAAGTGACTACCCTGCGGCCTGCTGCGATTGAACTGTGAGCGACTACCTCAGTGCTGCGTTGATTTTCTCCAGCGCCTTGCCGCCGGGGCAAAGCTGCGCCGCCCCCATCGAGTTGAGCGCCTGATCACTCGTGTTGAGTGAGGTGTGCAGATCGGTCGCCATCGGATCGACGTAGAGCAGTCCGGTCACGATCTCGCCGCGCGCCTGATGCGTCTGCATGTAGCTCATTGCGCCATAACGATCAGTCGGATCATACTCCGCGTGCAGCTTGCGCAGGCGCAAGGTGGAACCATCGTGCTGCATGACCTCGACCACTTCTCCTGGTGCATAGGCGGTCGTAATCTCGTCGCGTGTGGTGATGAAGTCGATCCGGCTCACGGCTTCATTGTGTTCGCGCACGTAGTCGTAGCTCTTGGTGCTGCCGCTGTGATTGTTGAAGGTGACGCAAGGGCTGATGATGTCGATGAAGGCGGCACCACCATGCTCCATCGCGCCCTTGATCAGCGGCACCAGCTGTTCCTTGTCACCGGAAAAGCTGCGTGCGACGTAGGTCGCACCGAGCTGCAGCGCGAGACCGACCAGGTCCACCGGGCTGTCGTTGTTGACAACCCCTTTTTTGCTCTTCGATCCACGATCCGCAGTGGCCGAAAATTGCCCCTTGGTCAGGCCATAAACGCCATTGTTTTCGACGATGTAGGCCATGCGTACGCCACGCCGCATGGCGTTGGCAAACTGGCCCAGTCCGATCGCCGCCGAATC
>CAYMSY010000148.1:5869-7428 GCA_964393195.1 uncultured Alcaligenaceae bacterium
CCATCGCCCGATACACCGAGAAACAGTAGGTCGCGGTTGGCCAGATTGGCGCCGGTCAGCGCAGAGGGCATGCGGCCATGAACCGTATTGAAACCATGCGATGCGCCGAGAAAGTAGTCCGGTGTTTTCGAGCTGCATCCGATGCCGGACAGCTTCGCAACGCGATGCGGCTCAATGTCCAGTTCCCAGCAGGCCTGAATGATGGCGGCGGAAATCGAATCATGTCCACAGCCAGCACAAAGTGTCGAGATGCGGCCTTCATAATCGCGTCGTGTGTAGCCTACCTTGTTCGGCGTCAGCGTCGGGTGGTGCAGCCGGGGTTTTGCGATCCAGGTCATGCGGCCTCCTTCTGGCGCAGAGGCACAGCCGCAGCGGGCTGCACAATGTCGCGAATGGCGCGGGTGATGAAGCGCGCAGTGATGGGCGTCCCGTCGTAGTGGAGGACACGTATCAGTTGGGCCGGACTGACATCAAGCTCATTGATGAGCATCGAGCGC
Organism: uncultured Alcaligenaceae bacterium; assembly: GCA_964393195.1. GTDB lineage: Bacteria > Pseudomonadota > Gammaproteobacteria > Burkholderiales > Casimicrobiaceae > Casimicrobium. The sequence continues at coordinate 6,367 of CAYMSY010000148.1, forward strand.
ATTTGCGCATCCCGGTTCTGCTCGACAACGAACACTTTTTCGTGAGTGGCGATGAACTGATCGACCGATTCCGGGAACGGAAACGCGCAAAGCCGCAACGCATCGATGTGGACGCCATCCGCCTCAAGCACGTCGAGTGCTTCGTGCATGGCGGGCGTCGTGGAGCCGAAATAGATGACGCCGTAGGAAGTTTTCTTCGACGCGTTGCGTAATTCGGGTTGCGGCACCAGATCGGCTGCCGTCCTGAATTTGCGCAGCAGACGTTCCATGTTGTAGATGTAGTCCGGCCCGCGCTCCGAGTAGCGCGCGTAGGGGTCGCGCGTGGTGCCACGCGTGAAGAAGCTGCCCTTGGTTGGATGCGTGCCGGGCAGGGTCCGCCACGGAATGCCGTCCCCGTCAACATCCTTGTAGCGACCAAAATCCTTGCCGGCTTCAAGCTCTTCGGCCGTCATCACTTTGCCGCGGTCGTACTGCCGGGCATCGTCCCACGCGAACGGTTTGCAGAGGCGCTGGTTCATGCCGATGTCGAGGTCGGTCATCACAAAGATCGGCGCCTGCAAGCGATCGGCCAGATCGAGCGCCGCCGCCGCATGTTCAAAGCATTCGTGCGGATCCTGCGGAAACAGCAGCACATGCTTGGTGTCGCCGTGCGATGCGTAAGCGCATGAAATCAGGTCCGACTGCTGCGTGCGCGTGGGCATGCCCGTCGACGGCCCGCCACGTTGCACATCAACGATGGTGACCGGGATTTCGGCAAAGTAAGAGAGGCCAATGAACTCGGTCATCAGCGAAATACCAGGGCCGGATGTCGCCGTGAATGCGCGCGCACCATTCCAGCCAGCACCAACGACCATGCCAATCGATGCCAGCTCGTCTTCGGCCTGCACAATGGCGAAGTTGTGCTGACCAGTTGCCGGATCAACGCGGAATTTTTCGCAATACTTCTGGAAAGCTTCCGGCACTGAGGTTGACGGTGTGATCGGATACCACGCGGCAACAGTTGCTCCACCGTAGACCATGCCAAGCCCGATAGCGCTGTTGCCGTCGACGAAGATCTGGTCT
>CAYMSY010000149.1:0-7412 GCA_964393195.1 uncultured Alcaligenaceae bacterium
GTAGCCGGCGAACAGCGGCTGCCAGTAAGGCTCTGCCGTCTTGCCAAGGTCGAGCGCCGCGCCGATCGCGGGAACGTGTGATGTGTAAACGCTTGCGGTGATACGTGCCATGTCAGCGTGCCTCCGCACGTGCGCTGGCGTGGCCTGCCGAACCTTGCGGCTGCCGATGTGCCTGCGCGTCGCCGTCTTCGCCGACATAACGATTACCGTCCGCCGAGCGACCGCCCTTGATCATCATGTTGCGATATTCCTCTTCGGTCATGCCCGTCATGCTGCCAGCCATCTGCTGAAAACTCCTGCCATCGGTCGCACCGATCTTGGCCAGGAAATAGATATTGCCGCCCAGGGAAATGCACCAGTTGAGATCGCGCGCAAGCACGGCCTGCTTCTGCTCCTCGGTCATTGGCCATTCGTCGAGATAGGCGCGTTCGTCTGCCTTGAAGCGCTCGCGGTTGGCGGCCTTCATGAGCGACATGCAGAACTGGTTCAGGTGATAGCCCTTGCGGGATTGCTCGGCGTCGAAAATGGTCGTGCCGGGAACATCGAGATAGGGTTTGTCGAGTGACATTTATTACTCCTCAGGCCAGTACAGGCGCATCGGGTTATCCACCAGCAACTTGCGCTGAAGCTCAGGCGTCGTCGCAATATGGGGGATGAAGTCGACCAGTAGGCCATCGTCCGGCATGTGATCCTTCAGGTTTGGATGCGGCCAATCGGTGCCCCACAGCACGCGATCCGGGAACGCCTCGACAATACGTTTAGCGAATGGAATCACGTCACGGTACGCGTTCTGCTCACCATTCAGCGCTTTCGGACCGGTCACGGAAAGTCGCTCCGGGCAACTTACTTTGGACCACACGTTCTTGTGCTCGCGCATGAATTTTTCGAACAGCGCAAACTCGGGGCCATCGACTGGCTTGCTGACGTCAGGCCGCCCCATATGATCGACCACCACCGTCGTCGGCAACGCCGTGAAAAAGTCCCACAGCTCGGGCAGATCAACCGCTTCGAAGTAAATGACGACATGCCAGCCCAACGGCGCGATGCGGTTGGCGATTTCAAGCAATTCATCTTTCGGCGTGAAATCAACCAGTCGCTTGACGAAATTGAAACGAACGCCGCGAACGCCAGCCGCGTGCATGTCCTGCAGTTCTTTGTCGGTCACCGTGCGTTTGACGGTAGCGACGCCGCGTGCCTTGCCGCCGCTGTGAACCAGTGCGTCAACCATCGCCCGGTTGTCCGCACCATGACAGGTTGCTTGCACGACGATGTTGCGGGCGAAACCAAGATGGTCGCGCAACGCATACAACTGATGTTTTGACGCATCGCACGGCGTGTACTTGCGTTCCGGCGCGAACGGAAATTCGTCACCGGGACCAAACACGTGGCAATGCGCATCAACGGCACCCGCAGGCACCTGGAATGCGGGTTTCGACGGCCCGGCATACCAGTCCAGCCAGCCCGGGGTTTTCTCAAATTTCATCTTGCTCTCACCAGTGAATTGGTTGACGTCATTACGAATCAATCGGGTTTGATCTGCGCTTCGCGCACCAGTTTTTCGTAGCGTGCCCGCTCCGAGCGAATCAGTGCACCGAACTGTTCGGCGCTGCCGAGAATGACCTCGCCGCCGACTGACGACATGCGCTCCTTCACTTCCGCCGTTTGCAGCGCTTTTTGCACTTCCGCATGGAGTTTGACGACGACCGGCTTCGGCGTCGCCGCAGGTGCGACAAATCCGTACCAGACCGAGGCCTCAAAGCCCGGGAATCCGGACTCGGCAATGGTCGGCACATCGGGCAACATCGCCGAGCGCGACGGGCTCATGACAGCAAGCACCCGCAGCTTTCCACTTTTCACATGTGGCAAAGCTTCCAGTGCGTTGACGGCTACCAGCGGCAGTTGGCCGCCCAAGACATCCGTGATCGCCGGCGCACCGCCCTTGTAAGGCACGTGGGACAGCTTGATGCCGGCCGCGCGGGCGAACAATTCAACCGCCAGATGCGGCGTCGAGCCGTTGCCCGGCGTTGCATAGTTAAGCTGACCCGGCTTCGCTTTCGCCATTTCGATCAGCTTGCCGATGCTCGGTGCGCCGCTCTGCGCATTGGCCGCGATCACCACCGGTACCCGCCCAACGAGCGATACCGGCACGAGATCACGTTCGGCATCAAACGGAGCGGGCTGGTAGAGCGCCATGTTCGCGGCCAGCGCATTGGCAGCCAGCATGAGCGTGTAGCCATCGGCCGGTGCATCAATGACGGAACGCACTGCGATGTTGGTGCCGGCGCCGGGCTTGTTTTCCACCACCACCGCCTGGCCCATGCTGCCCGCCATGCTCTGTCCGACGGTGCGGGCAACAATATCCACGGCGCCGCCGGGCGCGTAGCCCACCACCACCTTGACCGGTTTCGTCGGGAAAGATTGCGCCATCACCAGCGCGGGCGAAAACAGGGCCAGCGCCAACAAACGGCGCAATGCGCCCCGGATATTCTGGTTCATCATGCTGCAAACCTCCTGCAGTGAAATGGATCGTGACTCATTGTGATTTCATGGTGCCGCGCAGGCCAGAGCGGCTGATCAGCATGTCGAGCTGGCCGTTGTCGCTTACGCGGCGTGCGAATTGCCGCAAATAGGCAGCAGCGGCGCTGCGCCCCTGCGGAACGGCAATCGCCAGATTCTCCTCGCCCCAGCGACCATTGAGTACTTGCGAACCGGGTAACTGATCGGCGAGCTCAAAGAGAATCGCCTTGTTGGTGGCATACGCATCAATCTGGCCTTTCGAGAGCATCTCGACCGCAACTTTCAACGAGGGCGCGGTAGCCAGTTTGGCGTTCTGATACTGCTTCGACAACACGGCATAGGACGAACTGCCTTCGGTGACACCGACCCGTACTCCGGCACGATCAATCTGTGACACGTCTGAGATGGCCGAGCCGGTCGGTACCAGATAGCCGAGTTCGAGCTTGACCAGCGGCGACGTGAAATCAACGTCCTTCGCCCGCGCTGGCGTTGCGTTGGTGAACGTGAAGTCCACACGCCCCAACTTGACGGCATCGATCACTTCCGCGATGCGACTGAATTCAACGATCTCGGCGGGTACACCAATGTCCGCCGCCAGTTGCCGTCCCAGATCGTGTGCGATACCGGTTTTATTGCCCGTCTTGCCGTCCACCACCAACGAGCTCGGACTGCCCGGATACACGCCGACGCGCAACACGCCCGTCGGCGCCAGCACAGCCCTGAGCTCGGGCGCAACAGCACTTGCCGCTGGAGCAGGCACCAGCGCGCAGCCGCCAAGCAGCAGCACGCCTGCAGTCAGGACGGCGAGGAGGGATCGACGTGAGCGCAGATTCATCGCCATCTAGTCGATGTATTTGAGGCCTGCTTTTTCAAGTGGCTCACGCATCTTGTACATGTCAAGGCCGAGCACGCCTGCAGCGAGTTTGGCGCGCTTTTCGCCCTCATTCGCCTCGCGCGCTTCGGCGGCATCGGCGGCCTGTTGTGCGATGGCAGCGGGGACAACAACAACACCGTCGGCATCGGCAATCACGACGTCGCCCGGATTGACCACTGCTCCGGCGCAAACGACCGGGATGTTCACGGAGCCGAGCGTCGCCTTGATGGTGCCCTTGGCATTGACAGCACGACTGAATACCGGGAACTGCATTTCAGTGAGGTCTTTCACGTCACGTACACCGCCATCAATGATGAGGCCCTTCGCTCCGCGCGCACGAAACGACGTCGCCAGGAGATCACCGAAGAAGCCATCCTCGTTGTCGGTGGTGCAGGCGGCAACCACGACATCGCCCGGCTGCAGCTGCTCTGCCACCACGTGCATCATCCAGTTGTCTCCGGGTTGCAGCAACACGGTCACCGCCGTGCCGCAAACATGCGCACCGGTATAGATGGGGCGCATGTAGTTCTTCATGAGACCGACGCGGCCCATCGCTTCATGAATGGTTGCGACGCCGAAGCGCGACAATTTCTCAACGGCCGCCTTGTCAGCGCGCGCGATGTTGCGTTTGACCACGCCCAGATTGTTCATGCTCATGACTACTTTCCTTTTGCTTTCAACTGCGCGTCGAGTCGCGGGAACACCCGCCGCGTATTGCCTTCGAAGATCGCCTGACGCGCTTCCGCAGACAAGTGCTTCGCGCCCTCGATGTAGCGCTTGGTGTCGTCAAAATAATGGCCGGTGTACGGATCAATGCCTCGCACCGCACCGATCATTTCCGAGGCGAACAGAATGTTCTTCGTCGGAATTACCGTCGTCAGCAGATCAATGCCCGGCTGGTGATAGACGCAGGTATCGAAGAAGATGTTGTTAAGCAGATGATCGTCGAGCTTTGGCTTCTTCATCATGTCGGCCAGGCCGCGGAAACGTCCCCAGTGATAGGGCGCTGCGCCGCCGCCGTGCGGAATCAGGAATTTGAGCGTCGGGAAATCCTTGAACAAATCGCCCTCAAGACATTGCATGAAGGCGGTTGTATCGGCATTCAGGTAATGCGCGCCGGTCGTGTGGAAACACGCGTTGCAGCTCGTGCTCACGTGGATCATCGCTGGAATGTCGTACTCGACCATCTTCTCGTAGATCGGGTACCAGTGTCTGTTTGTCAGCGGCGGCGACGTCCAGTGTCCACCCGAAGGGTCGGGGTTCAAATTGATCGCGACGTTGCCGTACTCCTTGACGCACTTTTCAAGCTCCGGAATGCAGGTCTTTGGATCAACACCGGGAGACTGCGGCAGCATCGCTGCGGGAACAAAACTGTCGGGGAACAACTGGCTCACGCGAAAGCAGAGTTCATTGCAAATGGCGGCCCAGGTTGACGACACGTTGAAGTCGCCAATGTGATGCGCCATGAAGCTTGCGCGCGGCGAGAAGATCGTGAGATCGCTACCGCGTTCGCGCATGAGCTTGAGCTGGTTGGTTTCGATGGACTCGCGCAGCTCGTCATCGCTGATCTTGAGTTCGCTCACTTTCGGCATGACGGACGCGTCCTTGATGCCCGCGATCTGGCGGTTGCGCCAGTCTTCCAGTGCTTTTGGCGCCGTGGTGTAGTGCCCGTGGCAATCGATGATCATTGATTCACTTTCCTTTTCATTCAATTCACCGGCAGCGTCAAAGCGCAGCCATCCCGTGTTGACGCTTGATCGCAGCATGAATCGGCGCAGCAAAGGCGGCCAACAGGAAACGCGCTTCGTCGCCGCGCTGCGATACACGGCACACGCCGCCTGAGAAAACGGTCTCGATCGCAATTTCTGCCGGCAGATCGCCAATCATCTCGATGCCCGGCGCACCAAGCATCTCGCTGCGCTGCTGAAATCCGAGCGCAACCTCGCCGCTCGCCACCATCGCCGCGACCGGCACGCCGGCAGGCGCCTGCCGTAACTTGCCCTGTACATCAGCCAGAATGCCCCAGCGCTCAAGCAACGCCAATAGCGCGCTGCCGCTCGGGCCGGTCGAATAGCCAATCGACGCAGCCGCCAGAACCGCTTGCCGCACCTCCAGCGCAGTAGCAATGCCTGGCATTGCCGCACCGGCTTTCACGGCTACGGCAACCTGTGAACGCACCAGATCAACCCGGCTGCCGGCAATCACATGACCGCCGGCGATGAGCTTTTCGATGGCATCCGATGCCAGAAAGGCCAGATCGAACGGTTCGCCCGCAGCAATGCGTCGCGCAGCATCGACGCCGCCGACCGATTCCAGCGCGAGCGGCGTTCCGCCGGCCGACGCGTTCGCACGAGCGAGATCGGCCAGCAACTGGCGCGTCGCCATCGAGGAAATACCTCTCAGGCCTGGCCGCACCGAGCCTTCGTTGGCGTTCATGACGGGGTTGTCACCGGAGTTCATGACCGCATTTTCCCGTCTGACGAGCTAAACATAAAACGTTTATCGAGGCTATCAGATATAGCAAATTGGCATAGCATTACGGGAGGCGTCGCGCTAACGGCACCCAAGGAGCGTCGGTGGATCTCAGACAACTCGAATACTTCGTCCGCGTGGCCGATCTCGGCAGCTTTACGCGTGCGGCAACCGCACTCGATGTTGCGCAACCAGCGTTGAGCCGGCAGGTGCGGCAACTGGAAGTCGAACTGCGGCAGACACTACTGGTACGCAATGGCCGCGGCGCCACGCCCACCGAGGCGGGCAAACTGCTGCTGGAGCACAGCCGCGGCATCCTGCATCAGGTGCAGCGCGCTCGCGAGGAGCTCGGGCGGGTCCGCGGCGCGCTGGCCGGCCGGGTTGCCATTGGCCTGCCGACCAGTCTGGCGCGGGTGCTCACGGTACCGTTGACGCGGCGATTCCGCCAGCAAATGCCCGATGCGTCTTTCTCGATCAGCGAAGCGCTCTCCACCACGCTGCAGGACGGTCTGGTCAATGGTCGCCTGGACGTGGTGGTGCTCTACAACGCGCAGCCAGCTGAGGAAATCGATTTGTCCCCGCTCACCGAAGAGGAGCTGGTACTGGTGACCGCCCGACCGCAGGGGCTCGCCGAAGACCCGCCGCCGGGGCCGATCGCACTCAACGCGCTGGCCGCCGCGCCGCTGGTCATCCCGAGCCGGCCCAACGCAATCCGCATGCACGTGGAAAGCGTGATGGCCAGCATCGGTTGTCGCCCCAACATTGCGCTTGAAATCGGCGGTGTTTCGGCCATTCTCGACCTGGTCGCCGATGGCGCAGGCAGCGCGTTGCTGTCGCGCAATGCCGTCGCCAGCTCGATCAAGCCCTCCGCATTCTCGGTGCGTGCCATCTGCGACCCGCCACTGCGCACCCGCGTGTCGATTGCCACCAGCGCACTGCGGCCGACCACGCTGACACAGAAAGCCACCATTAGTCTGCTTTCGGAAATGGTCTGTGAGCTCATCCCGCCGACGGCGACGGCAGCGCAGGCTGGCACCTGATGACTGCTCCACTGTTGGTTAAACAGCTTTTTCTCTAATGCCCATTCAATAAGGGCTCATTTCGACAAAAGCCGTCATGTCGACTTATGGCGATATTTGTCCTTATGCCCCATTAAATGGTCTTTTCAGAAAAAAGCTGTTAGGCCATTGGGGCCCGCTTTCCTGCTGCAAGCGCCTTCGTTGGCGTCCAGCGCGCGCTGCCCGTGACGCCTAACGGCTCATCGCATATCGCATGACGAGAAATGCCAACCCGGCATATCTGATAGGCACTGCCAGCACTTTCGTTTCGGTAGCATCGCGGCCACAATCCGCCCGGAGGAACCGCGAATCCGACGCGATGTTGGCTGGTTCGGTTTGTCGGTCACGATATCTTTGCGACCACGATACTTACAACACACTGGAGGCCCCCACATGTCCCACGCTTTCACCCGCCTTTGCACGGCCATCTCCGCCGCCATTCCGCTGACGCTGTTTGCAACGAGCGCCGCCGCACAGGATGTCACGCTCAA
>CAYMSY010000150.1:0-7394 GCA_964393195.1 uncultured Alcaligenaceae bacterium
TCTTGCGAAACCATTGCGATGGACCGGCAGCAATCCAGAACTGAACGACAGCGGCGGGAGAAACCAGTTGAGTCATGGCGTACTTTGTGTGGGCAATTGCCGTGATCTTACGTCCCGTGTCGTCTGACGCGCTACTTCGTCAGCGTCTTCGTGAACCAGAGAGGCAATTGCCTGGATGCCTCCGCGATGACTGGCCCTCGGTCGAAACCCGCAGGGTCACCGCTAACCTCGGCGCCGTTGATCGCGACGGCGAGATTCATCTTGGACACCAGCATGAAGTGGCCGGCGGCCTCAATGCTGACCGTCTCCGCACCGGGAATGTTGGCTGCTACGTAACTCGCGTGAAACTTCGGGACGAGAACATCGTCACGACCCGCAACATACACGCGAACCGGGATGCTCACGGCCTTAAGACTGGATTCCGGGAAGAATTGTCCGATCGGCGTGATGAGCACTGCCGCCTTGATGCGTGGGTCTGCGCTGCCGGGAACCGCCGGTATGTACTCCGCGTTGCGAGCGTTCTCAATTGCTTTTTCCTTCGACCCGGACATCCTGCAGAACCAGGGATCAGCGTCATAGTTCGCAGCGCAGTGACGCATCGTGTTGGCAAGCGAGGGCGTAGCGCCGATCAGTGCGGCACCGGTAAAGCCACCTGCAGAATGTCCGACAAAGCCGATGCGATTGGCGTCAATCAGCGGTTTCCAGACCGGATCCATGAGCAGCGCATCGATCACGCGTGATACCTGACGTGGCCGCTCCGTAAAAAAACCGGGTTTGCCAAGCAGCGAGCGGTCCCGGTAGTTGTCACCGGGATGGGTAAGCGCCGCCACGATAAAACCGCTGCGCGCAAGTGCCGTCGCAAGCTGATGGTGATTCATATTGTTGCCGCCGGTACCATGCGACAGCATGATCAGCGGGAAAGGACCGGCCGTCACCGGGGCGTCGATCGCGACGTCTGGCGCGTGCGGCCCCATGGGGACGGTTTTCGACGGCGTCGCCGTCGGGTACCACAGTGTGACGTCAATTTTCTCAGTCGGCGAGGTTTCCAGTGTTTGCAAGCGCAAACCGGCGAACGTGTCGGCGGCGTGGCTGAGCAACGGCGCGCTCAACGCCACGGCGGTGGCAATCGTGCTGAACAGAGTTTTGAGGGGATGCATGGTTTGTCTCCGGAAGGTGAAGGCGTGGAGTGAAGCTTAGTCAGCAATCGCAATGACGACCGCACGCCGCGACGAACACCTGCGCATGAATCGCGAGCGGTCGATCCGGGGCGCCAGCGGCAACATGCATACTTGCATTACACCGTCCGCACCATCGAATAATTCGTATATCACCGATGAAACCCGCATTGCTGCTTGTCGAAGACGAACAGGCGATCGCTGACACCCTGATATTTGCGCTTTCGCATGCAGGCGTCGACGTGATGCACGCAGGCACGCTTGCCGCCGCTCGCGCGCATTGGGCTACGCGACAGGTGGATATCGTCTTGCTTGATCTCGGCTTGCCTGATGGTTCAGGTCTCGACTTCTGCCGTGAACTGCGGAAGGCCGGCGAAGTGCCGATTCTCATCCTGAGTGCGCGCAGCGAAGAAGTAGATCGCATCGTAGGACTTGAGCTTGGTGCGGACGATTACGTCAGCAAACCTTTCAGCCCGCGCGAAGTGAGCCTGCGGGTGCAAACGATCCTGCGGCGTGCAGCGCCAGCAAGGCAGTTGCCTTCAAGCAGTGACGCGACGCTCGAAATCAGCGGTCAGCGCGCCCTTTTTAGCGGGCTTTGGCTTGATCTGACGCGGCGTGAGTTGCAGCTATTGCAGGTCCTCATGCGGTCACCCGGACGAATCTATTCACGCGACGCGTTGCTTGATCTGGTCTGGGGACAGGATGCCGACAGCATGGACCGTACGGTAGATACGCATATCAAGACGCTGCGCGCAAAATTGCGCAGTGTTGATCCGGCGCGCGACGTCATCGTCACCCATCGGGGGCTCGGCTATTCGCTCGCCGGCGAGTCATCCCGGAAGTAACGGCGACTCGCGATGTATCTTGGTATCCGACTCATTTTTGCCGGGATGACGATCCTCGGGGTGGCGTGGTTTTTTGTGCTCAATGCATTCGTCAACGAAATCCAGCCGATCGCACGTGAAGTCATGGAAGAGTTGATGGTGGACTCGGCACACTATCTTGCGGAGCTGGCGACTGATGATCTCGCAGCCGGAACGATTGCTACGGGTCGCTTCGCTGCGGCCACCCGCAGCTACCGCGCACGTCAGGTTGACGCAGACATCTGGGGCGTCGGCAAGGATACGCTCGACTTCGATGTGATCGTGACCGACGTTCGTGGCATCGTGCAATTCGACTCACGAGACAAGGCTGTGGGGCAGGATTTCAGTGCGTGGCGCGATATCAGGCGTACGCTTGCAGGCGAGTATGGTGCGCGGGCGACACGCATGGACAAGGATGATGTAGCAAGCTCCGAATACCATGTGGCCGCGCCTATCCGGCGTGACGACAAACTCATTGGTGTGCTGAGCCTGTCCAAGGACACGTCTACGGTTGCCCCCTTCATGCAGCGATCGGAGCAGCGCATGACGCGCAGCGGCGCGTGGCTGCTGGCTTGCACGCTGCTGATCGGCGCCGCAATCACGATCTGGACGGTGTACGAGGTGCGTCGACTGGCGCACTACGCCGACGATGTGGAGGCTGGGCGCCGCGTGCCGGTGCCACAGGTGCGCGGTGAGCTCGGCAAACTGGCACGTTCGATGGCGTCCATGCGCGAACGGCTGGAAGGACAGCATTACGTGGAGCGTTATGTCACCGCGTTAACGCATGAACTCAAGTCCCCAATCGCCGCGATTCGGGCGTCCGGCGAACTTCTGCTTGATGATCTTCCGGCGGCAGACCGTGAACGGTTCGCGCTTCATGTCGTGCAGCAAAGCGAACGATTGCAGCGCTCCGTCGAGCGGTTGCTGGAATTGACGCGAATTGAGCAGACTCAGTCACTAAGCGAACGCCATTCGACGCACTTGAAAGCGCTGCTCGATGGCGTGATTGATATGCTGAAACCGCTTGCTGATGCGGCTTTCGTTCGTATTGACCGTGATTTTGAAGCGGCTCCAGGTCTCGTCGCCGCTTTGGATCACGATCTGATGCGGTTTGCGCTGTCCAATGTGATCGAAAACGCAATTGCTTTTTCTGTTGCGGGGCAGTCTGTTCGCGTCTCGCTGCGCAGAGATTCGCAACAACCCGACATGGCCGAAATCGTTGTTGAGGATCAGGGGCCAGGCGTTGATCCGAGCGTGCTGAGGCGGATCGGCGAAAAATTCGTCTCCACGGCGCGCCCCAGCGGTGCGCCGAAGAGCAGCGGGCTGGGGCTGGCCATCGTGGTTCAGGTTGTAGCTTTGCATGGTGGCCGCTTTTTACTTGAGAACACAGGCCACGGTGCGCGGGCCAGCGTTCTGCTCCCCACAAGCGCCACCGGAGCAGCCGGCTAGCGACTTCACGCTCGCTTCACAAACTTCATAGCCGCCACACAGGCGCTGCCGACACTGCCCGCTCGTCATCAAACAAGCGGGAGAAACAGGTGTTTGCAAACAGGCTGGTAAGGAAAGCGCTGGCGCTGATCGCGGTAGTCATCGTACTCGTCATCGGATTGCGATTGATCGGTGACATCAGCCGCGACCGTGTCCAGCAGCGTGCGTTCGCCGCAGAGTCGGTGCGACAAAGCTTTGCCGGTGCGCAAGTCATAGCTGGGCCTGTACTGTCCAGAATCTGCGTCGAAGAGACAATCACTCCTGCAGCGGACCGCAAATCTGCGCCGACCACTACCCGTACGCAACACGAGCAACGCGCATTTCCGGCGCTGGTCAAATGGACTGGCGTTATCGATGTCGAACCGCGCCGACGCTCGCTTTACGTCGTTCAGACGTATCGCACCCGATTGTCTGCGGATGTGCAATGGAGTGATGAGGCGACCGTGCTGTCAGCGCCGCTGCCCGGCATGCGTAGCTCCGTCAGCTGCGGCGCGCCAACGATGAATGTGCTTGTCACTGACGCACGCGGCTTGCGTGCGGTTGAGGTGACCGTGGACGGGCAGAAAACAACACTGCAACCTGGCTCCGGCATCGATGGCGCAGGCTCCGGGTTCTCGACGGCGTTGCGCGCCTATGCGGGCGCCGCCAACTTGCCAAAAACAATTACGGCGACATTGACCATTGACCTGGTCGGCATGGACTCGCTGAGCATCGTACCGCTCGCCGCTGACAACCAGATGAAACTCGCCTCTGCGTGGCCGCATCCGTCGTTCTCCGGTGCATTTCTGCCGCGAGAATCGCAGGTGGCAGAGAACGGTTTCGCCGCTTCATGGCGCGTATCAGCATTGGCGACCGATGCGCAAAAGAGTTTTCCGTGCCGCGGTCAACGACTTGCACTCGGTAGCACCTGCGTTCAGGCAATGGCCGTGAGCATGGTGGATCCGGTCAATCCTGGCGCTCTTTCGGAACGGGCAGTGAAGTACGGTGAGCTGTTCATCGTCCTGACGTTTGTGGGCATTGGCTTGTTTGAAGTGCTGCGCCGCGTACGCGTGCATCCGATTCAATACCTGCTGATCGGCGCGGCACTTGCGGTATTTTTCCTGCTGCTGCTCAGTGTTTCGGAGCATCTCTCGTTTGCGATTGCCTACGTGCTGGCAGCTGCAGCATGTGCCGGACTGGTCGCGGTGTATGCCAAAAGCGTACTGGGTGGGTGGTACGGCGCGTTGCCGCTATCGATGGGCTGTGGAGCACTTTACGCAGTGCTCTATGTCGTACTGCAATCGGAGCAACACGCGCTGCTTGCCGGATCAATGCTGCTTTTCGCAATTCTGTGTGTCGTCATGCTGTCAACACGCAATATTCACTGGTCCTCTCTGGAAGCAACTGACGAGGTTGAACCACATGCATAGTGATGACCGCAACCTGCGTTTCGCGTGGCGCGAGATGTGCGCGGCGGCTGTCGCCGCCAGTCCCAACTGGCGCTATCGGTTCAGTATCTGCTCGGCTCGGTCCACGTACTCGAAGTCAACCTTCGCTGTATCCGCATTGACTGCCGCGATCTTCACGCGTACGCGTTCGCCGAGCGAGAGCGTGAAGCCGGTGCGCTGGCCTTCGATGGTCGATTTGTCACGACCGAGCTGGTAGTAGTCGCGCGGCAGGCTGGTCGCGTGGATGAGGCCGTCGGCGAAGGTCTCATCGAGCGTGACGAACACACCGAACGCGACCACGCCGGAGATGGTGCCGACGAATTCCTCGCCGATATGCGCCTCAAGATATTTGCCCTTGAGATACTGAGTGACTTCACGCGACGCGATGTCGGCGCGGCGTTCGTTGCCGCTGCACACGAGACCCAGGCGCTCCCAATCCTCGCCAGTGTATTTCTTGCCCGCGAGCACAGCCTTGATGCCACGATGCACCAGCAGGTCGGGGTAACGCCGGATGGGAGAGGTGAAGTGCGCGTAATGTTCGTAGGCGAGTCCGAAGTGCCCGGCGTTGGCGGGCGTGTAGATCGCCTGTGGCAGCGAGCGCAGCAACAGCGTGTGCAATGCAGGCGCATCGACGCGATCGCGAGTTGCCTCGATCAGATTGGCGTAATCCTGTGGTTCCGGGCGTTCACCGCCGCCAAGTGTCAGGCCGCGCATGCCAAGAATCTCGCGCAGCGCAGCCAGCTTTTCCGGCAGCGGAATGTCATGCACCCGATAGAGCAGGGGCTGCTTGGCCTTCGCCAGATATTCACCCGCGCAGACGTTGGCCGCGAGCATCATCTCTTCGATGAGTTTGTGCGCGTCATTGCGAACAGCTGGCTTGATGCTCGCCACACTGCCGTCGTCGTTGAAGGTAAAGACGGCTTCTTGCCCTTCAAAGTCCAACGCGCCACGCAGTTCGCGAGCGTCGCGGAATGCTTCGTACAGCGTGTAGAGCGTCTTCAGTGAGGCTTCAATGGTGCCCGCTTTAGGCTTCGCTTTCACCAGATCGGGAAGCTGTGCGGCGACCTCGGTATAAGTCATGCGCGCCTTCGAGTTCATCACGGCGGCGTAAAACTCGTAGCTGCTGACATGGCCTGCGGTCGTGACCTGCATGTCGCAGACCATGCAGAGGCGATCCACATTGGGGCGCAGTGAGCAGAGTTCGTTCGACAGGTTCTCAGGCAGCATCGGAATCACACGACGCGGGAAGTAAACGCTGGTCGTGCGCTCACGCGCGTCGGTGTCGAGCGCGGTTTTAAGCTTCACATAGTGCGATACGTCGGCGATGGCCACGACGAGGCGATAGCCCTTGCCCGACTTCTCGGCATACACCGCGTCGTCAAAGTCCTTGGCGGTTTCACCGTCGATAGTGACCAGCGCCAGCTCGCGCAGATCCACGCGACCCTTGCGATCGGCAGCCGTGACCGCGCTGCCGTAAGCCGCGGCTTCGGCCAGCGTTGCCGGTGAAAAGATGTAGGGCAGATTGTGCTTGCGGATCGCGATTTCGAGTTCGATTTCGGACGAATCCTCATCACCTACAACTTCGACGATTTCACCGGTTGCTTCGTCGTACGGCGTCGGTTGCGACGTGATCTCGGCCACCACGATCTGGTCGAGCGCTGCCTTGCCGAGCTTGGTGCGCGGAATCAGGATGTCCTGATTGATGCGGCGCTCGGAGGCGACGACGAACCACTGCCCGTTCTTGCTGCGCAACTTGCCGACCACGCGGTGGTTCGCCCGCTGCAATACGGACACGATTTCGCCCGTGGCCTTGCCATCGCGTGTAAAGCCGGTCGCCTGCACCGCCACGCGGTCGCCATGCAGCACGGCGCGCATGCTGTCTTCGGACAGATACAGGTCGTCCCCACCTTGGTCCAGCTTGACGAAACCGAACCCGTCAGGGTGGCCGATGATGGTGCCGACAACCGTGTTGGGCGGAACAACCGGCGATCCGGGCGGTTTTGTCGCTATTTCTGTCGAACGGGCTGCAGCGGTAGATAGGGCCGGAGCATCAGATGTTTTCTTGCCGCGGCCCGTTTTTGTGGCCTTCGTGGGGGCTTTCGCGGCTGGTACGGCAACTTTCTTCGCGCCTCGGGCCGTTCTGGCTTTGGCGACGCCGGTAGCCGTTGCGACGGCCGTTTTTGCGACCGGAATTGGCAGTTTTTCAGCCGTTTTTCGCTGTGCCGGCTTTTTTGCGGTCACGACTGCGTCCGCTGCCTGATTTTCGGGCAAAGGCTTGCGAGCCTTGCTGGACGGGGCTTTTGTTGATTTTTTGCTCGCCGTTTTGGTCGCGGGAGTCGTTGATTTTGCAGTCTTCTTTGTAGTCAATCTATAATCTCGGATTACTTGAAATGCCCAGGTGGCGGAATTGGTAGACGCACTAGTTTCAGGTACTAGCGAGT
>CAYMSY010000151.1:0-7391 GCA_964393195.1 uncultured Alcaligenaceae bacterium
TACGGGAACCCGGCCGCGCTTCGCTTCTCCGGGCTACGAGTTATGTCTTCGCGTAGAACACGCTGAAATCTCCCCGCTCGTCCTGCCACAGCTTCGGTGCAACAAAGCCCGCTTCAATGAGGATTTCGCGGAATTGCACTGGCGTGTATTTGTATGAATTTTCGGTGTGGATGCGTTCGCCCTGCGCGAAATGGCGCACGCTGCCGCGTACTTTGACTTTCACGTCACGACGCGCTTCGAGATGCATTTCGATGCGGCCCAGCGACGGGTTGTAGAAACCGCGATGCAGCCAATCGCGCACGTTGAAATCCGTGCCGAGCAGCGCATTGACATGCACCAGCGTGTTCAGGTTGAACGCCGCGGTGACGCCCAGCGCATCATCGTAGGCGGCGTCGAGACGCGCATGGTCTTTCTTTGCGTCGACACCGATCAGCAGGCCGCAGTCGGCACTCGTGCAATGCGCGCGAATCTGCTTCAGGAACCACAGCGCCTCGTCGGGCAGGAAGTTGCCGATTGATGAGCCGGGGTAGAAGAAAAGCGTCGGCTCATGCCCGGTCACCGGTGTGACGTCGAGCACGCGCGAGAAGTCGGTGATGAGTCCCGCGAGCTCCGGCGCGTCGGCGTTGCCGGCGAGCCGCGCGAGCGCTTCACGTACGGCGGTTTCCGAGATGTCGACGCCGACGTAGCGCGAGGGCTTGAGCGAGGCGAACCACTTTTCTGCCTTGACCGAATCACCGGAACCGAGATCGACGAACTGCTTGCCGGTGCCGATTTCGGCAGCGATTTCCTTACGGAATTTTTCGAAGATCGCGGCTTCGGTGCGTGTCGGGTAATACTCGGGCGTGAGCACGATGGCGTTGTACAGCGTGGAGCCCAGCGCGTCGTAGAAGAACTTGGGTGGGATGCTGGCCGCAGGGGCGAGCAGGCTGCGCTCCAGCGCGTCGAGCTCTGCACGTGCGTCGAGCTTCAGGGTATTGGTGACGGTGAAACTGTTTGGGACGGCGACGTCCGCGATGCGGTGCGTAGTGACCAGATGATGGGGGGCCATGACGGTCCTGCCTATTTCGCGAGACGGATGCCGCTGAACTGCCAGCGCTTCTCGGGTTGGAAGAAATTGCGATACGTTGCGCGCGCATGCCCGGCAGGCGTTGCCACCGAGCTGCCACGCAACACGAACTGGTTGCACATGAATTTGCCGTTGTATTCGCCGACCGCGCCTTCGGCCGTCGCAAAACCCGGATAGCCAAGATAGGCCGACGCCGTCCATTGCCAGACCTGTCCGTACAGTTGCGTCAGTCCGCTCTGTGCGATTGTCGGCGCGTGCGGGTGCAGGGCGTCAAGGCCCGGTTGTGATGCGACCGCGCGCGTGGCCGCCGCATGCTCCCATTCGGCCTCGGTTGGCAATCGTGCATCAGCCCAGCGCGCATAGGCATCAGCCTCAAAAAAGCTGACGTGACACACGGGCGCATCGAGTTCCAGCTCGCGCAGGCCATGCAGCGTGAACTCGTTCCATGCGCCACCCACATCTTCACGCCAGTTGAGCGGTGCCCGCCATCCACCGGCGTTGACGCGGTCCCAGCCTTCGGACAGCCACAGTTCATGACGCGAGTAACCACCGTCCGCGATGAAGGCGAGATAGTCGCGGTTGCTCACGAGGCGATTGGCCAGTTGATAGGGGCGCAGAAACACCTGATGACGCGGTGATTCGTTGTCGAAGGCGAAGCCCTCACCGGCGTGGCCGATTTCCACCAGACCGCCGGCGAATGATGACCACTGTGGACTGCCGCTGACGGCCGCGGCCTTGGTCGCGGCGCGCTCGCGATAGACGGGCGACAGCGGATTCACCGAGAGCATGTGCTTCAGGTCCGTGAGCATCAGCTCCTGATGCTGCTGCTCGTGGTTGAGTCCGAGGGTGACGAGCTGATGCACGCTCGCCGCACGTATTTCGTCATTGAGCAGTGCCTGCATCGCGGCGTCGACATGCGCGCGATAGGCGAGAACGCGTTCGAGCGATGGCCGCGACAGCAGCCCGCGCTCCGGGCGCGGATGCTTGGCGCCCACAGTGTTGTAGTAGCTGTTGAACAGCACCTTGAAGGCCGCATCAAACGCCCGATAGTCGCCCGCCGTGCCCGCAAAGGGCTCAAGGATGAAGGTCTCGAAAAACCATGTGGTGTGGGCGAGGTGCCACTTGATGGGGCTGGCGTCGGGCATCGACTGCACCTGACAGTCCTCGGCTGAAAGCGGTGCGACGATCGCCTGCGTGTGCGCACGTACGCCCGCGAACGCGGCTGCGATGCCGCACGCAGGCGTTGCGGCGGGTACGGGTGAACTGTCCCGTGTGCGGCTGATTGCGTTGGCCATTTCAGGTTTCCTCCTTGTGGCTTGCCCGTCGGCGCGCCATTGCATGGTCGCTGGAAATGCTACGCAACCGTTGACTGTTTGGTTTCTGCCGCGGCCGTGGCCGCTGCGAAGTAAGCAAGGCCGCCGTAACGGTCGCGGCAATGCGTCTGCGTCAGAGTCGTCGCGGCCAATAAGGTTCGCGACGATGCGTCCTGGCGATCCGCGAAGGCTGCGTATTGCCTGTTTGACCGGTCAGCTGACGGGGCTCGCGATCGTGCGCAGTTGGAGAAGTGAAACGTCTTGAAGGGCACGCGGCGTTCCTGCTGGTCGGGTGGAATTGTGCAAGAGTCGGATGACCGTGTCCGGGCCTTACATCCTGCGGTTGATGGCTCGGAAAGGGTCTACAGCTTTTTCATGAAATGACATTGAGGAAGGGCTTGAGCACTGTATTAGCCAAAAGTCGACTTATGATGATTTGCCTGCCTAAGCCCTTTGCAATGGAGGTTTCAGCAAAAAGTTGCTTGCCTGAATGCAATTTATCGCAAGACACTTTACAACTGACCGCGAGTCATTTACAGTTCGCGTCCAACTGACTGAGAGTCATTTAAGCACCAAGACATGGCATTGTTCAAGCAAATTTTTAGCTGCCCGTTTGCAGCGGCAGTACGCCCGGAGGGCGGTGGTGGCGGCAAGTCCCGCGTCCGCGCACTCGACGTCGACGATAAGGAAGCGCGCCGTCAGGCCATTCTGGACGCGGCTGAACGTCTGTTCAGTGAACGGCACGATCTGGCCAACGTAGCCGACGTCGCCGAGGCGGCCGGCCTCGCCAAGGGCACGGTTTATCTCTACTTCCAGACCAAGGAAGAGATGTATCTCGCACTGCATCTGCGCCATGTCGAACATTTCTTTACGACGCTGATTGCACGACTGAACAGTCCGCAGCCGTTTCGCTTCAACGAGATGATGGTGCTCGCCGACGAGCATCTGCTGTCGGCACCGACCTATATGCCGCTCGGTGCCTGCTGCATCGGATTTGCCGCTGACGCGGTTCCGCTGGAAGCGGCGACGCAGTTCCAGACGCATATGACGCAATGGCTGATTGCTGCCGGCGAAGGGCTGGAGCGCCACTTCACGAAGCTCGCACGCGGCGAAGGCGTGCGCCTGCTCAAGCACAGCTACGCCATGATGATCGGCATGTACAGCCTGCTGCGTACCGAGCACACCAACGATCCCAAGTGCCCGCGCCTTCCCGGCATGGGCAGCTATCAGGAAGAGGCCGCACTCGCGCTTACCCGTTACTGGGCGCATGTCGCAGGCATTCCCGACACCACGATGACCGCCGTAACGACTTCCAGGGACACAAAATGAACAGCAAGAAGGCGACACTCCTCCTCACCCTGCTTCTCGGCGCGGCACTGGTCGCGGGATGCGGCAGCAAAGAAGAAGCCAAAGCGGCCGACGCGGCACCTCCCGCAAGCAAGGAAAGCAAGGCCGAGCCTCCGCGCCCGGTCCGCTTCCTGCAGGTCGGCCTGAGCAGCGTCGGCGACATCTCCTACCTGCCGGGCGAAGTACGCCCGCGCTTTGAGCAGCGTTATGGTTTTCGCGTGCCGGGAAAAATTGCGCGCCGCGCAGTTGATGTGGGACAAGAAGTCAAAGCCGGGCAAGTGCTAGCGGTGCTTGACTCGCAGGATGTACTGCCAGCAATCAATGCGCAGGCAGCACAGGTCGAAGTTGCACGCACCGATCTCAATCTGCAACAGAGTGAACTCAAGCGGCAGAAAGAATTGCGTGACAAAGGCTTTGTTTCCGGTGCCGCGCTCGAGCGTCAGTCGGCCACCACCGAAGCTGCGGATGCGCGACTGAAAGCGGCGCAGTCGCAACTCGCCAACGCCCAGAACGGCCTCACGTTCCAGACGCTGCGTGCCGACAAGGCGGGCGTCGTGGTGGCAGTGGATGCCGAAGCGGGCAGCGTCGTCGCGGCCGGACAGAGCGTGGTGCGCGTTGCCCAGCTCGGCGAAAAGGAACTGGTCGTCAATGTGCCCGAGCGGGCGGTAGGGCTGATGCAGAAAGCCGGCGGATTCGCGGCGCACTTCGACGCCATTCCCGGCAAGCTTTACACCGCCAAGCTACGCGAACTGGCCCCGGCGGCAGACTCGGCCAGCCGCACCTACACCGCGCGACTGTCGATCGTGAATGCCGACGATGCACTGAAGCTTGGCATGAGCGCAACCGTGCGCATGGACTTGGGAGCCGCACAGGTCATCGTGATCCCGAACACCGCGTTGTACACCCGTGACAACGCGACCCGCGTATGGCTTGTCGATCGCGCCAGCGAAACGGTGAAGCCGGTTGAGGTGAAAGTTGGTGAGAGCACCAACGAGGGCGTTGCTGTCACATCCGGACTCAAGCCGGGCGATCTCGTTGTGACTGCCGGTGCCAATCTGTTGTTACCGGGGCAAAAGGTTCGACTCATCGACGTGCCAGCTGCAGTCGCATCGGCGGACACGATGCCCGCTGAGAAACAGAATCCCGCGGCCACAGCAGCACCCGCAGCTGCAGCGGTAACTGCGACAGTCGCTCCGGTGGCAGCAAAACAAGGCAGCAAGCCATGACCGGCCCCGGCAAAGGCAACATCGGCGCGGGCAAGACCAATATCTCCGCAGCCGCGATTACGCACAAGCAACTCACGCTGTTCTTCATTCTCGCGATTGCCATTGCCGGCTTCGCGGCCTATTTCAAACTCGGCCAGCGCGAGGATCCGGACTTCACCTTCCGTGCAATCACGGTACGTACGCTATGGCCCGGCGCGACGACGGCACAGGTGGACTCACAGATCACCGACCGCCTTGAAAAGAAACTGCAGGAGATGCCGTACTTCAAACGTACGCAAAGCTACTCCAAGCCCGGCGAGTCGATGATCATTCTCGAACTGATCGATACCGCGCCGCGCAAGGACATTCAGGCGCTCTGGTATCAGGTGCGCAAGAAAGTGGGCGACATTCGCCACACCTTGCCACCGGAGGCACTCGGGCCATTTTTCAATGATGAGTTCGGCGACGTGTTCGGCTCGATCTATGCCTTCACCGGCGACGGCTTCACACTGTCCGAGCTGCGCGACAAGGTCGAGGATGTCCGCCAGGAATTGCTGCGCATTCCCGATGTGTCAAAGATTGAGCTGGTCGGCGTCGTGGATGACAAGATTTACGTCGAGATCAGCAACGCCAAGATTGGCGCGCTCGGTATTGATGCCAGTTCCATCGCCGCGCAGCTGCAGGCGCAGAACGCCATCGTTCCGTCCGGTGTGATCCAGACCAAGGACAACGCGATTGCGTTGCGTGTGAGCGGCAATTTTGATTCCGTGAAGTCGGTGCGTGAGCTGGAACTCGCGGTGAACGGTCGCACCATTCGCCTCGGCGACATCGCGAACGTGTACCGCGGTTATGCCGATCCGCCTGTGCAGACGATCCGCTTCGGTGGCAAACCGGGTATCGCCTTGTCGGTATCCATGAAGAGCGATGGTGATGTGCTGCAGCTTGGCAACAACCTGACCAGGGAAATGGAACGCATCAAGGGCGATCTGCCGGTAGGTATCGAGTTCAACCAGGTCAGCAATCAGCCCAAGGTCGTGAAGGAGGCCGTGGGCACGTTCATGCGCTCGCTGCTGGAAGCCGTTGCCATTGTGCTTGCGGTGAGTTTCATTTCGCTCGGCTGGCGTGCCGGTGCAGTGGTTGCGCTCACGATTCCGTTCGTACTGCTGTCGACGTTTCTCGCGATGCAGATTTTCAAGATTGACCTGCACCGCATTTCAACCGGCGCACTGATCATTGCGCTCGGGCTGCTGGTTGACGACGCGATGATCGTCGTTGAAATGATGGTGCGGAAACTGCAGGAGGGACTCGACAAGTTCGCTTCCGCGACCTTTGCGTACGCCACGACGGCGTGGCCGATGCTGTCGGGCACGCTGGTGACGGCGGCCGGATTCCTTCCGATTGCAACCGCCAGATCATCAACGGGTGAATACACCTTCGACATGTTCAGTGTGACCACCATTGCATTGGTGCTGTCGTGGTTTGCCGCGATCATCGCGACCCCTCTGTTTGGCTACTGGATTCTCAAGCGTCCGAAGAACGCGACTGCAGAAGGTGAGGCGCATGAGCACTTCGATACGCCGTTCTACACGCGCTTGCGTGCCGCGATCGACTGGTGCATCACGCACCGCTGGAAAACGATTGTCGTGACCATTGCGGGCCTGGTGCTTGGCGTCGTCGGCATGGGTCTCACCGAGAAACAGTTCCTCCCGACCAGTGATCGCACCGAAGTGATGGTCGAGATGTGGCTACCGGAAGGTTCCAGCTTCAAGGCCACCGAAACCCAGGTGGAGAAGCTTGAAGCGCTGCTAAAGGCGGATAAGGACGTGCAGACATTCGTGACCAGCGTCGGCATGTCGCTGCCGCGTTACTTCCTGTCCCTGAATCAGGAATTGTTCCGGCCAAACTTTTCGCATACGCTGATCCTGACTGACAGCGTGGAAGCGAGAAATCGCGTCTCGCAGAAATTGCAGAAGGAACTCGACAGCAACTTCCCGGGGGTGCGTGGTCGCGCGCTGAAGACCCCCCTTGGCCCGCCAGTCGCCTACCCGGTCATCTTCCGGGTCAGTGGTCCGGACATCGCGAAGCTCAAGCAGATTGGCGATGAAGTTGCCGTTGTCTTGCGCAAGCATCCGAAGACGGTGGAAGTGAATACCGACTGGGGTGATCGCACTCCAGCATTGCAGATTGATGTTGATCAGGACCGTGCACGTGCGCTCGGCGTGACTTCGCTCGCGGTGGCGCGCTCGCTTGGCGGTGCTGTATCCGGTGCCACCATTGGCCAGTTCCGCGAACGTGATCGCTTGATCGACGTGACGCTGCGCGGACCTGCACTCGAACGGATTGCGGTCTCGCAGGTTGAGGATTTGCAGATTCCGACAGCTACGGGTCGCACGGTTCCGCTGTCACAGGTCGCGACCGTGAAGCAGGTCATGGAGGAGCCGATCATCCGTCGCTATTCGC
>CAYMSY010000152.1:0-382 GCA_964393195.1 uncultured Alcaligenaceae bacterium
CGACGCAAAAGCTTGCTGATACGCCGACCCGCTTTCACGTGGAAAACTTTCCGAGGGGAAGTGCTCTTGTATTTCCACGCCACAGTTCTGAAACGCGTGCTTTCGTACCGCTCGGGTTCTTCGATACGTCTGTGCTCGTCGGCGATGCATGTTTGCTTGCAAGTGAGGCGGGGGCATTCGAGTTCGGAGTTCTCTCGTCGACGATGCACAACGCGTGGATTCGACTCACATGCGGAAGAATTAAAAGTGACTTCCGTCTTTCTGCGTCAATCGTCTACAACAATTTCCCGTGGCCCGACCTACCTGCTAACGCCACCACACCCTCACCCCAACCCTCTCCCGCGCGCGGGAGAGGGGGCCAAACCGGGGACGTCGCTGCGGA
>CAYMSY010000152.1:392-7387 GCA_964393195.1 uncultured Alcaligenaceae bacterium
CATCTACCAGCGCTCTTATCGCGCCGGGGCAGGAGGCCAGCAAATCCGAAGAGCGTGACGCGAAGCTGCGCACCGCCATCGAATCCGCCGCGCAAGGCGTGCTCGACGCGCGGGCGGCGCATCCCGAAAGCTCGCTTGCCGATTTGTACGACCCGGTCGCCATGCCGCCGGATTTGACGAAGGCGCACCAAAAGCTCGACGCCGCCGTGGACGCCGCGTACTTCGCCGCGCACGCTGCGGATGGTGCCAAAAAATCATGGCGCAATGACGCTGAGCGCGTGGCGTTTTTGTTCACGCTGTATCAAAAATTCACGAGCTTTTTGCCGACGGAAACTGCCAAGCCGAAGCGTTCCCGGAAGCCCAATCCGGCGTAATTCGAGCCTCTTTCGCGGTATCAGCCTTGTTCTGAAACGACCGTTGCATGAGGCCTGGGGCGAGATATTGTAGAAAGTCGAGTTTGATACTTTTCTCGCTTGAGGACCTATGCAGGCTGGCTTACGCTGAAAAGCTGATGCCGCAATGGGGCGCGCGATCACCATGCACGTCGGGCCCGACTTCGACCTGGATCGTGGCGTGATCGATTGCGAATTTCTCGTGCAGTTCGTCGCAGATGCGTGCGAGCCAGGCGTCGCCCGGATGTCCGTCCGGGCACACGACGTGGGCGGTGAGCGCGACGGCTTCGGTCGACAGCGCCCAGATGTGCAGGTCGTGCAGTTCCTTCACCTGGCTGTCCGCTGCGAGGTGGCGGGCGACGGCGTCGGCATTGATGTGGGCGGGTACGGCGTCGAGCGACAGCCGCAGCGAATCGACCAGCAAGCGCCATGAGCCGACCGCGATCACCGCCGCGATCAGGAGGCTCGTCAACGGGTCAAGCCACAGCCAGCCGGTGACGGCCATGACCAGTGCGCTGACGACGACGCCCAGCGACACCGCTGCGTCGGCGACCATGTGCAGGTAAGCGCCACGAACGTTGAGGTCGGTTTTGCTGCCGCGCATGAAGAGCCACGCCGTGAACGCGTTGATTGCGATGCCGATGCTGGCGATCCAGACGACCGGGCCGGTGGCGATCAGTTGTGGCTGCGAAAAGCGCGAAACCGCTTCCCACACGATGGCGCCGAGCGCGACAAACAGCAGCACCGCATTGGCCAGTGCGGCGAGGATGGAGCTGCGGCCGAGACCGTAAGAATGACGCGACGAAGGTTTGCGTCGCGACAGCCACACGGCCGCCCATGCCAGCACGAGGCCAAGCACGTCGGAAAGATTGTGTCCGGCGTCGGCGATCAGCGCCAGCGAGTTGAGCCAGAAACCGGCGGTCGCTTCGATCAGCGCATAGCTGACGTTGAGCGCGATGCCGATCGCGAACACGCGGTCGTAGTTGATGGGGCCATGCGCATGACCGTGGCCTGCGTGGGCGTGGCCCGAGTGGGCGTGAGCGGCGTGCGCGTGAGCGGCACCGGCTGGTGCGTGTGTGTGATCATGTGCGGCGTGGGCATGCCCGGCATGATCGTGTGGCTGTGTATCGTTCTGATGGTGGCTGTGGTGTCCCTGCATTGGTCAATGCTACCGGGCTGTGCGAAAACAGTGTCAACAGACGCTAATCGGCGCCGATCAAGACTTTCACATGTTCACCCACACTGCGGGCAAGGGCACTCAGGTGATAACCGCCTTCGAGCAGCGACACGATGCGGCCTTTCGCATGTTTGTCGGCGACGGCCGTGAGCTGCTGCGTAAGCCATGTGTAGTCGGAATCGACCCAGCCGAGCGAGGCCAGATCGTCTTCGCGATGGGCATCGAAGCCGGCGGAAATGACGATCAGCTCCGGGGCGTAGTCCTCGAGTGCGGGCAACCAGCGATCGGTGACGGCGGCGCGCATGACGTCGCCGCGAGAATAAGCGGGCAGCGGAATGTTCACCATGTTGGCGGCGGAAGGGATGTCGCCGGTGCCGGGGTAGAGATGATGCTGGAACGTGGACACCATCAGCACCCGCCGGGCATCGCAGTCGTCGGCGAGGATGTGCTCGGTGCCGTTGCCGTGATGGACATCGAAGTCCACCATCGCGACACGCTTGACGCCGTGGGCGTGGATCGCATGGAGCACGGCAATCGCCGCGTTGTTCAGGAAGCAGAAACCCATCGCGCGGTCGCGCTCGGCGTGATGTCCGGGCGGACGGATGTTGCAGAAGGCGCGTGGCGATTCGCCGCTGCACACCAGATCCACCGCGCGCACGGCGGCGCCGGCGCTGTGCAGTGCGGCATCCAGCGTGAACGGATTCATGGTGGTGTCGCCGTCGATCCCGGCATAACCCTGTTGTGGCGACATGCGCTCCAGCGACGACAGCATCGCCTGCGTGTGCGCGCGCAGGATCGTGTGCGGCGGCGCCGGTGCGGCGGTGACCTCGCGCATGAAATCGAGCAGACCCATCGCGCGCAGATGATCGTCGATGACGCGCACCCGATCCGGGCATTCCGGATGATGTGATCCCATTTCGTGCTTCGTCGAAAACGGGTGGGTCAGATAGGCAACCAGCATCGGTAACAACTCCTCCTGCGAGGAATTATGACGCTCAAATGAAAACGGCCCGGGCATCTGCCACGGGCCGTTGCGCTGGATCAAGCCGGGCCGCGATTGTGCTCGCGGTTCAGCCGGTTAAACGCGCTTCTTGAACTCGTCGGTGCGGGTGTCGATTTCGATCACGTCACCGGTATTGACGAAGGCCGGAACCGGAATTTCGAAACCGGTGCCCTTGAGGCGGGCGGGTTTCATGACTTTGCCCGACGTGTCACCACGCACGGCCGGCTCGGTGTATTCCACTTCGCGCACCAGCGTGGTCGGGATTTCGAGCCCGATAGCGCGGCCGTCGTAGAACGTCACTTCGCAGGGCATTGCGTCTTCGAGGTACTTGAGCGCGTCGCCCATGTTGTCTTTTTCGATGTCGTACTGGTTGTATTCGGCATCCATGAAGACGTACATCGGGTCGTTGAAGTAGCTGTACGTCACTTCTTTCTTGTCGAGCATGACGACGTCGAATTTTTCATCGGCCTTGTACACCGATTCCGTGCCGCCGTTGGACAGCAGGTTCTTGAGCTTGAGCTTGACCACGGCTGCGTTGCGGCCGGATTTGTTGTATTCGGCTTTCTGCACGACCATCGGCACGTCGCCGACCATGATGACGTTGCCGGCGCGGAGTTCTGATGCGAGTTTCATAGTTTGATTGGTTAGGGCGCCGACAGATTGTGCGCAGTCCGGTACGAAGTGGACTAGCTCAGGCGCGAGGGTTTTGTAGCAAAGCCTTTGATTTTAGCCGAGTTTTTGCGATTTCACTAGATCACAGAACCTAAGCAGACGGGTAGCGAGATCGGTTTGCTGCATGAGGCTGTCACGCCAATGCGCGGCATGTGAAGCCAGTTGCGGCAGCGCGGCGGCCAGCGCGGCGTACGGTTCCGGCGCGGTTTCACCCCGGTTGAAGGCATGGCTCGCGGCGCGGTAAGCCGCATCCACGCGGGGCTCCAGCCCGACGCAGTAACGGTCGAGCCAGGCGTCCAGCTTGGTCAGATGAGCATCGTCATCCGTCGGATAGATGTGCCACAGGAACGGTTTCGCGGCCCATTGCGCACGCATGAACGAGTCTTCGCCGCGCACGATCAGGGCGTCGAACTGCGCGAGCAGGTCGTCGAAACCGGTTTGCGGGACGGGCGAAGCGGCTTGCCAGGCTGGATCGGCGTCGACGAGGGGAGCGGCGACCGCTACCGTCGGCAGCTTTCCGGCGTCGGCAAACCCCTGCACGAACGCGCGCACAGGTGCGTGCGGGTAGGTGAAGGCGAGCATGCGAGGGTGTTGGTTTGCGTCGTGCTGCGCTGGAGCACCGGATTGTGATTCCAGTTGCCTTGAAGCGGCGCCCACGCTCTGCTCGCGTATCAACCCGCCACTTGTCTCCGTAAATCCCGGGCAGAAAAAATATTTCGTCAGCGGCAGCCGCTGATGCTGCGACGGCAGGCCGTGCACATTGTCGATCCAGGCTTCCGCGCTCAGGTATTCGAGGTTGATCCAGACCGGCGGCTCGCCCGCCCCGGCGTGTGCGGCCATCGCCTCGACGTAGGCTGCGGGCGGGTCGCAGGCGAAGGCTTCGATGACGACGGGGGCCGGTTTTAGCGACGCTGCCTCGTGCCAGGCGAGGATGTTGACGCCTAGCGAATGCTGCCTCGGTAACTCCGCGCGGACCTCCGGCGCGATGACACGAAAACTGGCGAGATCGTCGACGATCAGGCGTACCGTGCAGCCATGCTCAGCGACAAGTTGCCGCGCCAGCCGCCAGCACACGCCAATGTCGCCGTAGTTGTCAATGACACGGCAAAAAAGATCAATTTGCAGCATCAGCTTTTTATTGAAAGCGCCATTTTTAAGGGCTATCAGGCAAATTAGGCATTAAGTCGACTTTTAGCAAAAATGGCCACTGAGCCCTTATTGAATGGGGCATTCAGAGAAAAGTTGATTTGCATAAAAAGCAGGTTCGCGACTCGACGGGCTCAGCACGAACGGGTGACGCCTCGGCTGACGGGGTGCTTGCCCAGGCGATCACGCCACGCCACGCCCTACGCGGCAATCAATCCTTCCAGCTTGCCGGCATCGACTGCAAAGGCGCGGATGCCTTCGGCCAGCTTCTCGGTGGCCATCGCGTCGTTGTTGAGCGCATAGCGGAACGCGGGTTCCGATACGTCGAGCTTGATCGGCGCAATCGCGGGCTTTTCTGCTGGGATCAGTTTGCGCACCACCGTCTCGTTCATGCCCTGCAACTGGTTCAGCAAATCGGGCGAAATGGTCAGCAGATCGCAGCCTGCCAGCGCGAGGATTTCGCCGATATTGCGGAAGCTCGCACCCATCACTTCGGTCTTGTAGCCGTAGTGCTTGTAGTAGCTGTAGATGTAGCGCACCGATTGCACGCCTGGATCTTCTTCCGCCGTGAAATCCTTGCCGTCGCGCTTCTTGTACCAGTCGAGAATGCGACCCACAAACGGCGAAATCAATGTGATGCCGCCCTCTGCGCAAGCCGCAGCCTGAATCGGACTGAACAGCAGCGTCAGGTTGCAGTGAATGCCTTCTTTTTCGAGGACGGTCGCGGCCTGAATGCCTTCCCAGGTGGAGGCAATCTTGATCAGCACCCGCTTGCGGTCGATGCCCGCCGCTTCGTACAGCGCGATCAGCTCGCGTGCCTTGGCGATCGTCGCCTTGGTGTCGAACGACAATCGCGCGTCAACCTCCGTGGACACACGGCCCGGCACGATTTTGAGAATCTCCAGCCCGAAACGGATCAGCACGCGATCGACGATGAAGTCCACCGACTTGCCCTTGTGCGCAGCCACCGTTTCGCTGAACAACGGCTTGTAGGCGTCCTGCTGCACGGCCTTGAGGATTAGCGAAGGATTGGTCGTGGCGTCGCGCGGCGCGTAGGCACGCATCGAGTTGAAATCGCCGGTGTCGGCGACGACGGTGGTGAATTGCTTGAGCTGTTCGAGGCTGTTCATGGCGGACTTTGCTGGCGAAGAGGGTTGGGCGCTATTGTCGTCTTGTAGTCATGTAACTACAGCTTGTTGTTTTACTACACGAGTGCTATTATTTTGCTCATGGAAGGCAATTTTGATCTCGTAATTTTCGGCGGCACGGGTGACCTGGCGCTGCGCAAGCTTTATCCGGCGCTGTTTCTGGCCGATTGCGATGATCGGCTGCATGCCGGTGGCCGCATCATCGCTGCCGCGCGACAAACGCTAGACGACGAAACCTTCCGCGCCCGCGTCGCCGAAGCATTGCAGCGGTTCATACCGGACGTGGTCAAGGGCGCGCGCAGCGAATGCCTGACGCGTTTTCTGGCGCGGCTGACGTATTTTTCACTCGACGTGAACAACGTCAGTCAGTATGAATCGCTCAAGCAGTCGCTCGACCAGCGCGACAGCCAGACCGTGTTCTATCTGTCAGTTGGCCCGACGCTGTTTCCGGCAATCATCGGCGGGCTCAAGGCGTCGGGACTCAACACCGCCGACACCCGTATCGTGCTCGAAAAACCGCTGGGTCGTGATCTCACCTCGTCGCGGCAGATCAACAGCCTGGTGCTGGACGCCTTCGCCGAATCGCAGGTTTACCGTATCGATCATTACCTCGGCAAGGAGACGGTGCAGAATCTGCTCGCGCTGCGCTTCGGTAATACGCTGCTGGAACCCCTGTGGAACCGCAGCTGGGTGCGTGACGTGCAGATCACCATTGCAGAAACCGTCGGTGTGGAAACGCGCGGCGAGTTTTACGACAGTACGGGCGCGTTCCGCGACATGGTGCAGAACCACCTGCTGAACCTGCTCTGCATCACTGCGATGGAACCGCCGGCGAGCCTTGATCCCGATGCAGTGCGTGACGAAAAACTGCAGGTGTTGCGTGCGATGAAGCCGTGGACCACGGAGGCGCTGCGCGAGAATCTGGTGCGCGGGCAATACCGTAGCGGCAGCATGGGTGGCAGCCGCGTGGCCGGTTATCTCGATGAACAGGGCGTCGCGGTCAATTCGCCCACCGAGACCTACGTTGCGCTGCGCGCCGAAGTCTCGAACTGGCGCTGGGCCGGCGTTCCGTTTTACCTGCGCACCGGCAAGCGTATGGCCGAGCGTCGCGCTGAAGTGGTGATCAATTTCAAGTCACCCCCACATTCGATTTTCGAGACGCCGCTGGCACCGAATCGCCTCGTGATCACCTTGCAGCCGGAAGAGAGCGTGCGGCTCTACACGATGGCAAAAGCACCCGGCGACGGCATGCGTTTGCGCGAAGTGTTTCTTGATCTTGATTTTCAGGAATTTTTCCGTGAACGGCGGCAGGATGCGTATGAGCGCCTGCTGCTCGACGTGCTGCGCGGTAACGCCACGCTGTTCATGCGGCGCGACGAAGCAGACGCTGCGTGGCGCTGGTGTCAGCCGGTGCTCGATTACTGGGCCAGCGAACGCACGCCGCCGATTGGCTACGC
>CAYMSY010000153.1:0-7321 GCA_964393195.1 uncultured Alcaligenaceae bacterium
ATGCAGTATTCGTTGCGCAGCGTCTCGGCGAGCTTGAAGGCTTCAGGGCGATCGGGGTCGATCACGATCTGGCTGATGCCTTCGCGGTCGCGCAGGTCAACGAAGATGACGCCGCCGTGGTCGCGACGACGGTGCACCCAGCCGGTGAGGGTGACGATTTGATCGAGGTATTTCTGGTCTACGAGACCGGTGTAGGTAGTACGCATGGTTTCTTCTCTGTAAATACTGGTTTCGACGTCAGCTCACGCGTTGCCGCAATCCCCTCCCGACGACTGGGCGGAATGCGGGCGCTGCGCTGACGAAAAACGGAAAATTATGTGCGTGCAGTGATGCACGTGGCGGCTGGTTCCAGTGACACAGGCGCCGCCGACCTGGTCACGCGTTGGTATTCTGGTTCGGCGAATTGTTATCAGCCGCCAGCGAACGTGCGGCGACGGCGGGCGGTGGCGGAGCGGCAACACCCATCGAGATGATGTATTTGAGCGCCTGATCGACCGACATGTCGAGTTCGACCACGCGTGAGCGCGGTACCAGCAACATGTAGCCGCCGGTCGGGTTTGGCGTGGTCGGGATGTAGACCGAAACATGGTCTTCACCGAGCTTGGCGCCGAGTTCGCCGCCGACCGAGCTGGTCAGGAAGGCGACCGAGTGGATGCCCGGATGCGGAAACTCGATCAGCACGGCCTTGTTGAAGGCTTGACCGTTCTCCGAAAGCACCGGGTCAGTCAGCTGCTTGACGCTTTTGTAAATGCCGCCGACGACGGGGATGCGATGCACCATGCCGTCCCAGGCCTTGCCGATCTGCTTGCCGAACACGTTGCTGGCGATGGCGCCCGTGATGAATAGCAGCAGGAACGAGGCAACGATGCCGAAGCCGGGGATGTTTTCACCATGAAAGGTGGGGCGCAGGGCTTCCGGGAGCAGGTGACTGGTGGAGTCGAGCGTAGTGACGAGGAAGTGCAGCACCCAGATCGTGATGCCGATCGGCGCCCACACGAGCAGTCCGGCGAGCAGGTATTTCTTGATCACGGTGGTCCGGTCCTGTCTTTCGTCGGCTATTCGCTGCTACTGGACGGAGCAGGCGCGGGGGCGGGCGCCGGTGCAGGCGATGCGGCGGCGGTCTCAGACTTGGCGGGGGCGCTGGTCTCGGCAGGCGCGCTGGCGGCCGGTTTGGCCGCGCTGCCGCCGTTTTTGAAGTCGGTTACGTACCAGCCGGAACCTTTGAGGGCGAAGCCGGCGGCGGAAATCTTCTTGAAATATTTGCTGCTGCCGCAGGTCGGGCAGGCTGCAATGGGCGCGTCTGCGAGTTTTTGCATGTGCTCGGCAGCGTGGCCGCAGTCGGGGCAGGCATATTCGTAGATGGGCATGATCGGATTAACGTCTTGACGCGGCACAAGCGCCGCTAAACCCTTGATTATACGGGCTCACGGCCTGTTTTTGTGCGCCGCGCAATGCGGTGGCCTGCAACCCGCCGGACGACGTGATCAGGCCGGCAAACGGCGGCGACGGACGGCGCTGCGACGGGCAGCGGAGGCCGGGGTGCCAGTCACGGGTAAACGTCTTTGCCGGATGATCTAACACTCGTATCATGACATCCAAAGAGACGGAGAAACAAGTTATGGACCTGCAATACATCTGGTGGATCGCGGCGGCGATTCTGGTCGGCGTGGAGATGATGACCGGCACGTTTTATCTGCTGATCGTCGCGCTGGCCTGCGTGGCGGGCGGTGCGGCAGCGGTGGTCGGGCTGGACATCGGCTGGCAATGGGCGGTGGCGGCGGTGGTTGAGGTGCTGGGCACGCTGGCCGTCAATCGCTGGAAAAAGTCGCACGCCAGCAAGCCGCGTCTGTCGAACAATCTGGACATCGGCCAGCGCGTCAGCGTGCTGGAATGGCGCGACGATGGCACCGCACGGGTCGCGTATCGCGGAACGCAGTGGGATGCGGTGCTTGATTCGGCATCGACGCCCAAGCGCGAACATATGGTGATCGTCGACATGCGTGGCGCCGAGCTGGTGCTCGGACCGGTTCCGGCCTGAGACTTTTTACGTGGCTAATCCCAAGAAACCACCGGGCGATGACCCGCTGACGCGTCTGCTTAATGAGGCCGGTGCGCAGATCGAGACGCGCCTGAAAGACTGGGTCGCGAAG
Organism: uncultured Alcaligenaceae bacterium; assembly: GCA_964393195.1. Lineage (GTDB taxonomy): Bacteria > Pseudomonadota > Gammaproteobacteria > Burkholderiales > Casimicrobiaceae > Casimicrobium. The sequence goes on from CAYMSY010000153.1 coordinate 2,151, forward strand.
CAGGCGGGGGGCAAACCGACGGGCGGCACCAGTGCGAAAGTTGGCACAGCGCGCAACGATCTGCCGTCTAAACAGCCGCAGATACCGGGTTTTGGCAGGGATTCGCCGCCGTCCGCTCCGCCGCCTCCGCCATCTCCGCCGCTGGCGGAGGATTCACCGAAGAAGTCGGTGGATGTCGGAGCCTGGATTTTCCGGCTCATTTTTTTCATCCTGCCGGCGTTCGGTATTGGTCGCTACCTCTGGGACAGCAAACGCGGGCGCGGCACAAGTTACGAAGAATTCAACAACATCAATGGTTTTTTTGGAGACATCACTATGAACGGGGTGCTTGGTACGATCGTACCGCTGGCGATTTTCATCGTTGGCATCATTCTGGTCGCGAAGGCGATCCGTGTTGTGCCGCAACAGCGCGCGCTGGTGGTTGAACGGCTCGGCCGTTTCCACGCCGTGCTTGAACCGGGGCTGCGCTTCACGATTCCCTTTATTGACCGCATTTCGGCGAAGCATGATCTGCGTGAAGTTCCGCTTGATGTGCCGCCACAGGTGTGCATCACCAAGGACAACACGCAGCTTCAAGTCGACGGCATCCTGTATTTCCAGATTACCGATCCGCGGCTCGCGACCTACGGCTCGAGCAGTCCGATCCTGGCCATCACGCAGCTCGCGCAAACCACGCTGCGCAGCGTGATCGGCAAGCTCGAACTCGACAAGACGTTCGAGGAGCGCGACACGATCAACCATGCGGTCGTCAATTCGCTTGACGCAGTGGCCTCGAACTGGGGCGTGAAAGTGCTGCGTTACGAAATCAAGGATTTGACGCCGCCGAAGGAAATCCTGCACGCGATGCAGGCGCAGATTACGGCCGAGCGCGAGAAGCGCGCGCTGATCGCTGCGTCCGAAGGCCGCAAGCAGGAGCAGATCAACATCGCGGTTGGCCAGAAAGAAGCCTCGATTGCGAAATCTGAAGGTAACAAGATCGCCGACATCAATCAGGCGCAGGGCGAAGCCGCCGCAATTCTGGCCAAGGCTGAAGCGAACGCCGAAGCCATTCGCAAGATTGCCGCAGCGATTGAGTCGCAGGGCGGCTTGCAGGCGGTAAACCTGAAAGTGGCCGAGCAGTATGTGGCCGCTTTTGGCGAAATTGCCAAGGCAGGCAACACGGTGGTCGTGCCGCAGAATCTGGCGGACATTGCCGGGCTGGTCACTGCCGCGACGAGCGTGCTCAAAGTCGGTCAAAAGTAGAGGGTGTTCACCATGAAATCAATCGCACTGGCTTCGGCCTCGGTGGCGGTCACAGTATTGCTCGCTGCCTGTGGTGACATTTCGATCACGTTTGGCGACAGTGACTCGAAGGTCAGGGGCAGCGGTGTTGCCGTGACCGAAACACGTGCTGTGGCTCCGTTTACAGCCATCGACGCGACCGGTGTTGGCAAGCTCAGGCTGCGTGTCGGCGAAGCGGAGAGCTTGAAGGTGACGGCGGACGACAACATCCTGCCGCTGATCAAGACCGAAGTGAAGGACGGCGTGCTGGTGCTCTCGACTAAAGGCGCCAGCAATTCGAAGACGGACATCGTGTTCGAGGCGACAGCAAAGACGATCAAGCGACTGGAAAACTCCGGGACCGTTTCGATCGAGGCGAAAGGGTTCAATGGTGGCGACCTGTCGGTGGAAGCCTCCGGCGTCGGCAGCATTGCGCTGTCGGGTCGCGTTGACTCGCTGACTGCGGAGCTCTCCGGTGTCGGCAGCCTGGAAGCGGAAGACCTCAAAGCCGATCGCGTGAAGACCGACTTGTCGGGCGTGGGCAGCGCCAACGTCCGCGCCGAAAAAGCCATCAGCGGCAACGTGAGCGGCATCGGCAGCCTGACCTGGAAGGGCGCAGCGACCGAGGTCTCGACGAACGTGAGCGGTATCGGGCGTGTGAGCAAGGGCTAGGGCGTGCCCGCATGGCTGCGGCGGCACGGCGTGTCGCTCGCGCTGATCGCGCTGGCGGCGATCTGCTACGTGGTTGGTTATCGCAAGGGATCGGTGTTCGCGCTGATCCTTGGTGGGCTGTTTGAACTGGGGTTCTGGCTGCGATTTTGGCGGCGGGATTGAGTTCGTCAGAGACATCAGCTTTTTCGTGAAACCATTTCTGAAAAGGGCTTGGCAAGAAAAAAGTGCATAAGTCGACTTTTGCCATTTTGTGCTGTCAAGCCCTTATTGAAAGCCATTTTCATAAAAAGCTGATGTGCTCAATCGGAGTTTGACGCTTTCCACGTGACCCTGCTGCGCTAGTCTTCAGTTTCTCCCGAAACGACGACGAAAGCGCTCCGTGAATCCAGCCGATCTTTCTGCCAGCGAACTGTCGCAACGTTTTCGCCGCAAGCAGCTCTCTCCGGTTGAGACCGCCATCGCTGTCTTCGCGCGGCTTGATCAGTGGCAGCCGAAGATCAATGCGTTCTGCTACGAGGATCGTGCGCGGACACTCGCAGACGCACGCGCGAGCGAAGCGCGCTGGCAGGCGGGCACGCAGCTGTCGATGCTTGATGGGGTGCCGATTTCGATCAAGGATCTGATCCTCACGCAGGGCTGGCCGACGCGTCGCGGCTCGCGCTCGATTGACGTGAACCAGCCGTGGAATGACGACGCGCCGAGCGTCGCGCGCATCCGCGAGGCGGGCCTCGTGATCATCGGCAAGACGACGACGCCGGAATTCGGTATCAAGGGTACGACCGACAACACGCTGACCGGCGTCACCCGTAATCCGTGGAACGTCGAGCGCACGCCCGGCGGGTCGTCCGGCGGCAGCGCGGCGGCGGTGGCGGCCGGCATCGGCCCGCTCTCGGTTGGTACCGATGGTGCCGGCAGCGTGCGCATTCCGGCCGCATTTAGTGGCGGTTTCGGGCTCAAGCCGTCATTCGGCCGTGTGCCAGCGTGGCCGTTGTCGCCGTTTGGCACCGTCGCGCATTTAGGTCCGCATACGCGTACCGTGACCGACGCCGCGATGCTTATGAACGTGATCTCGCGACCCGACGCGCGTGACTGGACCTCGCTGCCGTTCGATCCGCGCGACTACACGGTGGGTTTGAACGACGGCATTCGTGGTTTGCGTATCGCGTTCAGCCCGGCGCTGGGTTACGTGAAGGATGTGCATCCCGAGGTTGCGGCGGCGGTGCGCAAGTCCGCAGAGAAACTGGCCGAACTCGGCGCGCAGGTGGAAGAGGTTGATCCCGGCTTCGACAATCCGCTCGAAATCACCATGAAGCTGTGGTTCATCGGCTCGGCAACGCTTTACAACGCGATGACGCCGGCGCAGCAGGCCTTGGTCGATCCCGCGCTTGCGGCGCAGGCTGAAATCGGAAGCCGGGTGACCGTGGCCGAGCTGCAGGCGCTGACAAAACGCAGGGGCGAACTGGGGATTCATATGCGCAAATTCCACGAGCGCTTCGATCTGCTCGTCACACCGGGCGTCTCGGTGCCGGCGTTCAAGGCCCGTGCGTCAACTGAGTGGGATACACCGATTGCCAATTTCCTCGACTGGACGCCGTTTTCCTATCCGTTCAATCTCACGCAACAGCCGGCCTGCGTTTGTCCCTGCGGCTTCGATGCCGACGGTCTGCCGCTGTCGACGCAGATCGTCGGACCGATGCATGGTGATGCACTGGTCTTGCGTGCTGCGCGGGCGCTGGAGTCGGCGCAGCCGTGGAAGCTCATCGCACCGTTAACGTCGGCGGAGCACTGATCATGGCTGACATTTTGAGTCTCGGCGAACCGATGTGGGAAATGAGTGCGATCCCGACCGAACCCGGCAAATACACGCTCGGCTTCGGCGGCGACACGGCCAATTTCTGTGTCGCGGCGGCGCGGCAGGGCGCGAGCGTCGGCTACATCACGCGCGTCGGCGATGATCCTTTCGGCGATGCGCTGCGCGAGCTGTGGGCAAAGGAGGGTATCGACTGCTCACAGGTCACGGTTGACGAGCGCGCGAGCACCGGCGGCTATTTCGTGCATCACGGACCGAACGGTCATAGCTTCAGCTATGCACGCGCAGGATCGGCGGCCACGCGTCTGGCACCCGACGACATTGACCCGGACGCCGTGGAACGCGCGCAGTTTGTTCATTCGAGCGGCATCACACAGGCAATTTCAGCGAGTGCCCGCGCGGCAACGCTGTCGCTGTTCCAGCAGGCACGAGCCGCAGGCGTGTTCACCGCATTCGACAGCAACCTGCGCACGCGTCTGTGGACCGTCGGCGAGGCGCGTGAGGCACTGGCTGAAATATTGCCGCTGACAGACTATTTCTTTCCGTCGCTGGAGGACGCAACCGCGCTTTCGGGTACCGACGATCATGACCGGATTTTTCAATGGGCGCACGGGCTGGGCGCCCAGGTCGTGCTGCTCAAACTGGGCGCCGATGGTGTGGCGATCAGTCAGGGGCAGGGCGCTGATCCGATCCGCATGGCGGCATTTCCCGTATCTACTGTCGATGCGACCGGCGCCGGTGATTGCTTCGCGGGTGCGACGATCGCGCGTCTGGTCAAGGGCGATTTGTTTCTCGATGCAGTGCGCTACGGCAATGCGGCAGCGGCTTTGACGACAACGGGCTATGGCGCGATCGGCGCCATTCCACAGGCGGCTGCAGTGCAGGCCTACTTGCGGACGCGCGCATGAAGGCTATTGCGCTCATCGCACATGATCGCTGCAAGCAGGACATGGTTTCATTTGCGCGCGTGCATGCCGCCACGTTGCGCGGGCAGACGCTCATCGCGACACGAACGACCGGCAGCTTGCTGGAGCGCGAGGTTGGGCTTGAAATCGAGTGCGTGCTGTCAGGTCCCGAAGGCGGCGATCTGCAAATCGGCGCGCAGATCGCCGAGGGCAACGTCTCGGCGGTAATTTTCCTGCGCGATGTGCTGACCTCGCAGCCGCACGAACCGGACATTACCGCGCTGCTGCGCGTCTGTGACGTACACAACGTGCCGGTTGCAACCAATCTGGCAACGGCAGAACTGGTGCTGGCGGGACTTCGCTAGCGACAATCGCAGCACATCAGCGCGGCGTCGCTCCGTTCTTGAGCAGCCAATCGGTGCAGGCATCTTCTACTTTTTGTTGTGCGGCGCCAATAGAGGCAACGATGGGCGGCGCCATCTCTGCCAGCTTGAGTGCACGTTGCTGGTCCTCCTCGGTTGCCG
>CAYMSY010000154.1:0-7248 GCA_964393195.1 uncultured Alcaligenaceae bacterium
GACCCATTGTGAGAACGGTCAGTTTCTTGTTCATACATCACTCCTTTATTGGGTTGAATTGCAACAAAGGGGCGAACGGGAACTACCGGTGTCGAATTTAGCCTCGACACCTCGACGGCAAATGCCGCTTAGACCCGCTACCCCACAAGGGCAACCGCGCCGTTGGGGGGATGCTGCGGAACGTCCATGTCATGGGATTGAAAGGCAACGGCAAGGCCTCGCATGAACCAACTCGTCTCCGACACGGCGAGCCAGGTCAGGGTCTGCGCCGTGGCCCAGACCACCGCACAGGGACAGTGTTTGATGGCCTCGCACAGGCGCTCGACCACATCGCCGACGGCGACGACGGCTTGTTTCGCCGTCACCTCCTCGTGCACGGCATTGGCATGACGCGCACCCGAGTCCGATCCAGCGGTCATGGTGTGGAGATGCCAGGCGACGAGGACGTTGAAGAAGGTAGCCAGCAGCATGCTCGCGAGTACGGTGCCCAAGGTGAGGCGGACCAACCACGGCGGCCGGCGCCCGATCGCGAGGCCTCTATGCGATTTCATCGCCGCACCATCGTCTAGATTTATGGTGATTCGCGCGCTTCATCTCCTGCGAGACTCCATCCGCGTGGCCTTCAGCGCGTCCTCGACAAGCGCCTTCAACGGTTCATAGCCGAAGTTCACAAGGGGCCGACCGTTAACGAAGAACTCCGGTGTTTTCCGGACGTTCAGCGTCCGCGCGTCGGCGATGTCCTGGGCGATTCTCTGCGTGATCTCTGGCGAGACCATATCGGCCTTCAGCTTTTCAAGATCGAGGCCCAGCCCGTCAAGCTGTCTCCACACGAGATCGATCTGAGCCGCATGGTTTGGCGCCCAGGCGGTCTGTGTGGCGAGCAAGGCCTCCAGTGTCTGCCAGAACTTGCCTTGCTTGCGTGCCGCTTCCAGCACAGCAACAACGTTATCCGACCCCTTGTGAAACGGCGCATAGCGCACCACCAGGCGAATTTGGTCGGGCTTTGCCGCCATGATTTCCTTCACCAGCGGATAAAAATCCCGGCATGTCTCGCAAGCCGGATCGAGAAATTCGACGATAACCACCGGGGCATCGATTTTGCCGAGCGTCGGCGCATGCATCCTGATGAGCGCGGCGCGATCTGCTTCCGGCACGCTGACAACCGACTTTCCCTCATTTAGGTTGTGAAGCCAGATGCCGACCACAAACGCCAGCGACAAGGTAACGACGGAAACGATGAGCAGCGTTACATGTTTCATTTGACACCCCGGCGATACGCCATCAAAAGCAGCGCAATAGTCGTTGAAAAAGCGACGACCGATAACAAGGGAATCGTCACGAACCCAAACCACTCGATCACCTTTTCTGAGCAAGGCACACCTTGCGTGCAGGGCTTGATGCCCTCCGGGATGACGCCGGCTATCAGGAGCTGGTGGAACCCTGCAACCAAGCCGCCGAGCACAGCCAGCGGTAGCGCATAGCGAACCACGTTTCGGTCAAATGGGATCAGCCCAATCGGCAACAGTAGCGCAAGCGGAAACATGAAGATGCGCTGATACCAGCACAGGACGCAGATCGGCAGTTTCATCACCTCGCCGAGAAACAGGGCGCCGAGGGTCGATATCGCGGCGATCAGCCAAGCAAGGAAGATCAACGGCCATGCCGTGTTGTCGGCACGTGCCGGTTGGAGTTTTCCGTTCATGTTCATTTCAAGCGGTCTCACTTGTCGTTGCAATCAGTGACGGTGCCCTGTATGAGGTCGTGTCGCCTTATGGCTCATGCGGCTTGACCTGGAAGGTGTGCGCACCATCGGCTTGCTCGCAGGGAGTGCGCTCGATCTGCACCGTCGTATGAGATACATCGAAGCGTTCCGCCAGCATTTTGCGAATCGTCGCCAGCAAATCGAATACCTGTTCATCGGGAACGGCGGTGACCACATGAACGGTCAGGCTAAGCTTGTTGCTGGTGATGGCCCATACGTGCAAATCGTGGACGCTTGTCACCCCCGGAATTTCGCGCACAGCTGCGCCAATTTCCTGCATGCCGACGCCTTCCGGCACACCTTCCAGGAGGATATTCAGGCTGACTCGCAAGAGTTGCCAGGTGCGCGGCACGACCCATAGGCCGATCGCCACCGCGACCGCCGAATCGACCCACGCCCAGCCGGTCATCTTGATGATAATGGCACCCGCGATGACGCCGGCCGAGCCCAGCATGTCGCTCCACACTTCCAGGTAAGCGCCTTTGATATTGAGGCTTTCGTCCTTGCCGCCCGAGAGCAGTCGCATGCTGATGAGGTTGACTACGAGACCCAAGCTCGCCACGATCAGCATCGCCGTGGACTCAATGGCCGGCGGATTATTGAAGCGTTGATAGGCTTCGTACAGAATATAGAGTGCGACCAGGAACAGCAGGATGGCGTTGAATGCCGCGGCCAGAATTTCGAAGCGGTAGTAGCCGAATGTTCGCTTCTTGTCGGCCGGCCGTTTGCCGACACGGATGGCGACCAGGGCGATCGCGAGGGCAGCCGTATCGGTAAACATGTGCGCCGCATCGGAAACAAGCGCCAGGCTGTTGCTCAACACCCCTGTGACCACCTCGGCGATCATGAACGTGCAGGTCAGGCATAGCGATATCCACAGCGCGCGTTCGTTGTCCTTGCCCGCCGTTGCATGCGAGTGACTATTTGCCATGGCTAACCTGCCTTTTCAGTGCGGCGGACTTGATTCGCGCTGAACTCACCGCGGCCCACGGTCAGTGACTCCGCGAGAGCTCGACAAGTTTGTCGACCACAGTGAAAACGGCACCAGCGCCTCCTGCCTGTTCCGCCGATGTGACGTATTTGCCGCTTACCGCGATGGTCGGAACGCTTTCGACCTTGTAATCCTGGTTAAGCTGTTTGGCACGCGCCACTTTCCCCACGACCGTGAATGACTTCTCCACGTCGCGGTATTTCGCGATATCGACACCCTGCCGGACGAGCCAGTCGTCACGGGTCTTTGGGTGGTCGAGCAGGATCTTGTCCTTGTGTATCGCCTCGAAAATACGGTTGTGTAGCTGATCGAGGACTCCCATCGCCTCCAGTGAGTAGAACATCGTGGCGGACCGCCCCCAGCTTTCGCTAAAGATGGCGGGTACCCGCTTGAACACGACATCCTTCGGTTTCTTCTCAAGCCATCTGGCGATCACGGGTTCCAGACTGTAGCAATGCGGACAGCCATACCAAAAGAACTCGATCACCTCGACCTGGCCGCCGTCAAGCGTCGGCTGGGGCGGATTCAGCAGCGAATAGGGTCCGTCGTGGCCGCGTTCATGTGCCAGCACGCCTCCTGACGTCAGCACCAACCAGGATACAGCCAGAATCAACAAGCACATTCGCTGCAAACTCGATGGCGCCCGGCAAATCCGGGACCTCCTCCCGTCGCCATTTGCGGCACGAGCTAATGCAATGTCCGGGCAAAAGACTGCAGTCAAAGGCATTCCGATCGAATCGTTCTTCATGCGGCTCCTCATTGGGCAGATGTCAGGTGCGGTACGTACGCCTGCCGGCGCTGATCTATCAGTGCTTATTGTGTCCCTTGTGGTCTTCGGCCTTTTCTTTCGCCAGGGGTGCAAACCGCGCTTGTTCGGTTTTACCTGCCGCAGTGACAGATACCAATATCTTGGTATCTGCCGTCAGCACAAATTGTCCCTTGCCCTTGAAGAGGCCTTCACCGCTCGCGGCAAGCTTGACCGTGTCCTTGCTCTTGCCGGTGAGTATCGTGGCAGTGGCGGTAGCGTCTTTGGTGTCGATCTTCTTGCCCTTGTGATCGGCGATGTGGAGGACGAGTTCTTCGGGCTTGGCGACCAACTCCAGGTCAAAGCTCGTGGTCTCGCGAACCTGGCCGCCATTCTTCGGTTGGTGGTCGTCCGCGGCCCAGGCCGGTGAGAGCGACAGCGCAAGCGTTGCGGCGACCAGTAAATTTGTTGCAAAGTTCATGGTGTTCTCCTTCAGTTAGATGGAATACGGCAAAGCGACTTCAAATATGCGGTCCGCCAAACGGGGCCGCCATGACGACATCGTGGACACAGATCCAGCCGGCGATCGCCTGCCCCGTGCGCGCTGTGCGATCGATGAGCGTGACCAGTGCTGCCACCTGGCTGTCTTCGCAAAGAAGCTCTAGGCGCACCTCGTCAATGACGGCTTCGCCCAGTTCCACGGAATAGCGTTGCTCGGCGCGATCGACGGGTTTGAGCAAACTCTGGACCTGAGTGGCGTTGATGTTTCGCACGCCCGGCGACGACCGCCTATCAACGAGCCCCGATTGGTTAATGGCGGCAATCACATCCGCGATGCGGTTGCGGTGCACGTAGACTTTGATCTCTTTCATGCTGTTTCTCCTTCACGGCTGAGTTTCTGTTCACGGCGCGTCTCCAGCCACTCGTAAAGCAACGGCAACAGCAGCAGAGTCAGGGCCGTCGAGGTGATGAGACCGCCGACGACGACGGTGGCGAGCGGCCGTTGCGTCTCCGCACCGACGCCGGTGGAAATGAGCATCGGAACGAGGCCAAGAATTGCCACCGACGCCGTCATCAATACCGGGCGCAGGCGCATCGCAACACCTTGGCGGACGGCTTCGCGAACGCTGTAGCCCTGCTTGCGCAAGTCGTTCAGGAAGGTCACCAGCACGATGCCGTTTAACATCGCAACCCCGAATACGGCGATGAAGCCGATTGCCGATGGCACCGATACGTACTGGCCAGTGACCGCCAACCCGAATACGCCGCCAATGATGGCGAAGGGCACGTTGCCGATAATGAGGGTGGCATGCGCCACGGAATTGAACGCGGTATAGAGTAGAAGGAAGATCAGGCCGATGGTGAGCGGCACAATCAACGCCAGACGGGTCAGGGCACGCTGCTGGTTTTCGAAGGCACCACCCCATTCCACCCAGTAGCCTTCCGGCAGCTTCACCTGGGCTTTGAGCTTTGCGTCCGCCTCTTTCACGAAGCTATCGACATCGCGATCCTTTACGTCCATCTGGATCACCGCATAGCGTTGCAACTGCTCCCGTCGAACAAAGGTGTAGCCCTCGTCTGTTTCGATGGTCGCTACGCGCGATAGCGGCACGAGCGCGCCGCCGGGTCCACGCAAAGGAATGTTGCCGATGGCCTGCAAGCTGTCTCGCGAGGCAAGGTCGAGTCTGACCTGAATATCGAAACGGCGGGTGCCGTCAATCAGGGTGCTGACCGCCTTGCCGCCGATGCCGGCCTGCACCATTTCCAGGATGTCGTCGGCGCTGATGCCATACCGCGATGCGGCTTGCCGGTCGACCTTTACCACAATCTGCGGCTTGCCCTTGTTCGCTTCGAGAGCCAGATCGTCCACCCCGGGGACCGAGCTCAGGCTGGTCTTCATCTGGGCGGCCAGACGATCCAGGGTCTCCAGATCGGGACCGTAGACTTTGAGAGCCAGCGTTGCCCGTACGCCGGAGATCAATTCTTCGACACGCATCTGAATGGGTTGTGTCGCGCTGAACACCACCGTGGGAATGGCTTCCTCGAGTTTTTCCTTCATCGCGTGGGAAAGTTCCGACATGGCCATGCGCTTGGGCCATTCCTCCACCGGTTTCACGTCGACGATGACTTCCATGTAATTGGCGTCGGTAGTCTCGCCTTTCTCGGCGCGTCCGATAGTGGCCAACACCGACGTGGTCTGTGGAAACTCCTTTTTCAACACGTCGCTCATACGCTGCGAGACACGCACCGATTCTTCCAGCGAGGTAGAAGGAATGCCGGTCACGCGGAACATAATTGCGCCCTCCTGCAGCGTCGGCATGAATTCCTTGCCGAGAAACGGGAACGTCGCGAGAGAGATCACCAGCAGGACCACGGCACTGCCGACGACTATGCGCTTCCGTTCAAGCGCCCAATCGAGCAGCGGCAGAAAGTAACGCTTGGCGCGCGCCACGAGCCAAGTATCGCGCTCCTCCTTGGGTTTTAGTATCAACGCCGATAGCACCGGCACCAGCGTCATGGTGAGGAACAGCGAGCCCGCCATGGCAAAGGTGATGGTGATCGCCATCGGCTTGAACAGCTTTCCCTCCAAACCGGTGAGTGAAAACAGTGGCAGGAATACCACGATGATGATGAGGATGGCGAAGGCGATGGGGTTCATTACCTCGCGCGCCGCTTCGAGAATAACGTGGGTGCGGTTGACCGGTGGTCCGCCGGCCTTGTGCGCCAGCAGGCGAAAGCTGTTCTCCACCATCACGATCGCGCCGTCAACCATCATGCCGATGCCGATAGCCAAGCCGGACAACGACATCAGGTTGGCCGAGATCCCGAAGTATTGCATGAGGATAAAGGCGATCAACATGCACAGCGGTAGGGTCACGATTACCACGATGGCTGAGCGCATCTCTCCCAAGAACAGAAATAGAATGACGGCTACCAGGATCGCACCCTCCAGCAAGGCGCGTTGGGCTGTGCTCATGGCTTTGTCGACAATTTCTGTTCGGTCGTAGGCTGGGTTAATGGTGACGCCTGCGGGCAATGATTGCTGGGCGAGCTTGAGTTTCGCCTTCACTGCATCGACTACGTTCTTGGCGTTCTCGTTGATGCGCGCCAGGGCGATGCCGAGCGTGACCTCCTTGCCGTTGCGCGTCACCGCGCCGAAGCGCAACCCCGGACCTTCCTTCACCTCCGCCACGTCGCGCACGTAGATGGGCGTGGCTTCGCGTTGCGTGATGACGATGCTGCCGATGTCTTCCGAGTTGGCGACCAAGCCCAGCCCCCGCACCAAAAACTGTTCCTGGCCCAGATTCACGAACTGCCCGCCGACTTGGCGGTTATTGGCAGCCAGCGCTTCCATCACAGACTTGAAGGTCAGCCCGTATTTAATGAGCTTGTTGGGATCAATGTGAACCTGATACTGCTTCTCGAAGCCGCCCCAGGAGGTGACATCATCCACGCCCGGCGCCGTGCGCAGCATCAGCCGCACGTTCCAGTCTTGCAACGTGCGCAGGTCCATGGCCGAGAGCTTTTTATCGGCCGATTCGATGGTGTACCAGAAGACTTGTCCCAACCCGGAGCTGTTGGGGCCGAGTTCCGGTTCACCGTAGCCTTGCGGAATGCGTTCCTTGGCTTCCAGCAACTTCTCGCCGACCAGGCGGCGAGCGAAGTAGATGTCGACGTCGTCTTTGAAATAGACGCCGACATAGGACAGGCCGAACAGCGAGATCGAGCGAATGTATTCGACACCGGCCA